>NZ_JAUSTY010000011.1 GCF_030813115.1 Bacillus horti
TGGGATTTGTTCTCTGCTTGGAACGTTTCCCAGTATACCAAGTGGCGCTTTTCTACTCAAACCTCAAATTACTTCATTACAGGAATGGCTCCTTATCCCATGTACATATATAATGTAAGGATATTTAGCCTATACAGCTTGGTATACCACAATTATAAACAACTGAGCCAGGAGGGTTTCTTTTAATTTGCTCTCTTTAAAATCTCCATTACTTAATTATCATCAGATTGATTAAAACGAAGCAGCAAAACACCTAGAATAGATGTCTCTTCACCTTTAAAGCTCTACTCCAAATTCTTGTTCTATAATCCTTGACACAATAGCAGATCTCACTGGATACATCATCCTAAAATTTTTTCTATTTCGAAAGAATAACATCACCGATTCAGCAAAATCTTCGTGAACAGCCTGTACGGCTACCTGAGTTGGTGGTTTTTCACCATCATAGTCAGGTCTATTATAGCTTGGGTCCCTTTCCTCATGCCTCTCCTGTTGATCAATCCATGTCCAAAAAGGAACATTTTCTTTAAAATCATCGAGACGATGCTCTAGGAGCCCATGGGTTAGCTCATGAACAAAAGTATCCACCTTTTCTGAATAGCTCGGCTCTTCCCCAACTTCGTTAGTTCCCTCATCATACATTACGATATGACCAGATTCCTTAAACGTTTCTGCTAATGTATGACCAAAGTCTACGTCCTCATCTATTTTACCGAAGGAAGTGATCTCCTGAAGGAAATCAGCTCTAGGACTTGTTACTCTTCTACGACCAAGGATAGGAGAAAAATACTTTAATGCTTCCAGGAGTGCTTTTAAATCTTCAAGCAACCATGATTCCTTTGTTCTTGTATCTAATCTTTTTAATCTTTTCTTATATTCAGATTGACCAATTTCTTCTTTATTAAGTCTCAAACTATTTTTTATAGCCAAAAAGCTGTGCCTTGAATTAAATGAGATGCCATACTCCATAAATAGTGCCATAATGATATCGTCAGCAAGCTGAATCTGATCATCGCCCTCACTGAATTCAAAAAATACGTTCTCTCCCTGAACCTCTACTTCATAGCCTCCCAGCTCTTCTTCAATCTCATCTAAGCTCGTAAATTCTCTATCTTCCTCATCCCATTCCAAAAGTACTTCCATGACAGAGGACTGTGCACTGGTGGGGAAGCTTCTTTCTTGTACAAGTAGATTCCATGTTTCTAATGCTGAATAGGGCTTATGCTCTTCTCCAATCATAATGCTTCTCTGTATGATCGACTGGAGGGCATGATTTCCTAGTGCTTTCTGTAAGACAAAAGTGGTTGGTTCTTGAGTGTGAACTGTCTTTTTTTTGTTCCCTACCTTTGTTGTAGTAACAGCTTTGTTTTTTGTACCTTTTAACACAACGCTTCCCCCATGTGCCCATTATTAATACGATGTTATTGCACTTCCCAAACTGCCGCCTGAACCTAAGCCCCCGAAATCATCATCGTCTTCATCACTATCATTATCTTTTACTTCATCATTGTGATAGTCTTCATGCTCTGCATTATCTAGTAATTCTTGATATAACTCCGGATGTCGCTCCTCTAAGAATCTAGAGAAAAACCAATGTAAAGTTTGATTAGCATGCTCAGATTCACTCGTTCCTTGGGTTAAATCATTCAAAGTCATCCTTAACATTCTATCGCCTGTATAATCAGCCAGCTTGCCACCGTGCTTTTGTTTGAATCCATGCCAAAAATCAATAAATATATCGCCTAAAATAGGATCACTCATGATTCCAGGTCGTTTGTCTCTTTGGCTTTTCTTACCACCCTTTTTTTCCGTTCTTCTGCTTCCTTTTTCCTTCTTTCTGTTATTGCTATTGCCATCCAGATCTTTTTTTCGTCCAAGCTGAAACACTTGCTGTACAGCACCATTTCCTATCATTCTCTGCAAGGTAAGGACATCCTTGGGATCCACTTCCCTCCCTCTAGCAACAAATGGAGCGCCTTGTCTAGATGAACTGACCTGTTTTTCCTGAATTGTATCCTTTGTATAATTAACCTTTTTATCCAAGCGACCTGCTATATGCTTGTACATCCTCACACGCTCCTTATTGACCTAATCGATTAGATTTCATGCCGTACTTTTTTAATTCTTGATCACCAGTTTCTTTTCATGCTGAGATTTTAATATAGTTTATCCTTCAAAATCTGACTATTCAACATAAATCTGTCGACACATAATTGCACATAATCATTCCCTTATCAATACTGGCACGATTATAGATCACATTAAGGATTTTATTACTTATTCTACCTTCATATTCAGTTCAAGACATCTAGAGTACTTAAGTTCGACATTAGGAAAGGTAACACGTTATCAACGAATATTTCAGCTGGTTCTTCCTGAGAACTGCTCCATTTAACAACCACCCCGTAAATCGACCAACTAATCATCGTTGCGATCCATTCTATTTTCCGGAGTTCTTGAGTTGAATAATTCCCGGCCTGAGTTAAACATGTAATAATCACGTTATACAGCTGTTCCTTGGCATTCTGCTCCATAGCTTGTGATAGAGTCCGCCTTGAATTTAACCGCTTAGTTACTTCAATCTGCCACTGACAGACTGCCAGCATCAGACTTCGCAACAAATCATGGCCCTGCAAATTCGTACCTTCTGGAATCCATGTAGATAGAATCTCCGTAAAAGCCCCCTTCATGGTCAATTCAAGCAGTTCATATTTATCTTGAAAATGGTTATAAAAAGTGGCACGGTTCAGCTCTGCCCGTTCCATAATATCTTGAATTGAGATGTCTTCAAAGTCCTTCTCTGCAAGCAAATCAGTAAATGCCTTCTGAATATATTTTCTCGTCCGCTTCACACGAGGATCATTAGGGTTAACTAAACTCATGTCACATTATCTCCTTATCTCGCTATCCCGACCTGGGAAAAACACAATTTCGATAAAATGTTGCTTACACAACAGATCAATCCTTTTGCTTATTGTTTAGCTTACGTAATAATATTAACATGTTAATTGACAATTGTTGTTTAGTCAACATTTGTAGATAAAATTAATATTTTTTTGGGAGAGTGGGGATGATGAAAGACTTATTTATAGCAGGCGGTACTTCTGGAATGGGTAAAGGAATTGCCATGCACTATTTACGCCAAGGTAGCAGGGTAACTGTTTCCGGCAGTAACCTTCTCAGGGGAAAAGACTTTTTAGATGAAGCGGCAGAACTTGGGGCTAAGAAACAGGCGTCCTTTATTCAAGCTAATCTGTTGTCTTTGTCCGAAAATCGACGGGTAATCAAAGAGGTGCAACAACGCCATCAGTCACTTGATGGATTAGTTCTAACGGCTATGCAGCAATTTCCTAAGCGCAAACTGACTCCGGATGGTTTTGAAAGCACGCTTGCCCTTTATTACATCAGTCGGTTTGTTTTGAGCTACGGATTGACGGAGTTGCTGGAACTCGGTGACAATCCAGTAATTGTGAGCATTGGAGGTACTGGAATGACGAAAGGAGAGATACATTGGGATGACCTGAATCTTCAACAGGGGTATGGCTTACTTAAGGCTACTCTGCAGGGAGGACGTGCAAACGATCTGCTTGGGGTGGCCTATACCGAGAATCATAAAAACGGGAAGACCCGCTTTATTCTTAACCACCCCGGCTATACCAATAGCGGTACAAATCATTTGTCCCAGCCTTTTAAAGGGATAATGAAAGTAATGGGTAAGCTCTTTGCACAGCCAGTAGAAAAAAGTATTCAACCGATTATCAAGCTGATGGATAATCCTCCCTCCCAACGTCTTATTGCCTGGGATCGAACGAAGTCCCTAGACCTTACCCTTCCTACTCTTAGTAAGGAGGATGCGCTTAAGCTATATAACCTTACTAAGCACATCCTAAGATAGCTTAAGCGATAATTCCTTCAAATATAGGTAAGTATTATAGGCTGCAAAAGTAAATTCTTGCAGCCACTATTATTTGCATACATTTGAGCAGGACTCCTAACACCACTGAGCTCAGGGATATAGGTCATAACCTCCTGATCCGACGTATATTCGTAACGGCTTGCCAATCTTTCTCTTCAAACTTTCGAATGATTAATTGCTTCGTCTTAATATACATAATTCGATCTCCAATCTCTTGCGTATCTACTATATCACTGCCATTCTTGATATTTTCTTAGTACTTGCCTTTTAATCCGCTGCTGCTTACGATCAGAAAAGATGTCCTCAATATGATCTTGGCCATCTAGATTATACTTGCCATGATTCGCTGATATGACGTTCCATGCATACTCCTGATCACCGCTTACACCAAATTCAGATTTGGTTAAGAAAAGAACGTATCGTGCATTTTCTATGAAAGGTGAATATCCCATAGGGGTAAAAATGTGGTTATTTTCTACATCAAAGTCAGTTAAGGGTTGAGGAATTGTGATTTCATTCTCTTCATATACTCCTTTAATAATATGTCGCACCTTGATTTGAGTATCTACCCAATATTCTCGTGATTGGTCATTAATAATCCGATTTTTGTGGATCTGCTTTAATTCTTCAAAGCTTTGAGTCGCCTCTCCGATAATAATTAATTCTGCTCTGTCCTCAACATCATTGAGGTGGTCATATTGTTTATATAACGGTTCTAGCGCTTTAGTTATGATAAAACCGTCATGCTCTACCTCCAGTATCTGAGCTTCAAAATTTGACTGTATGTACAAGGCTATTCCTATGCCTACTAGAACAACCCCAATACTAATCAAACTTATAATCAATACCTTCTTTGATATCACCTTTGCTCTCCTTTCAAATGGAGTGTAGCAACTTCCGCCTATTTCAATATATTAGGTAATGAGGATAAAGAATCCTCTTTTTAGTGTGATAAGTGATAGACGTTAGTTTAAAAACCTAAAGGAGTTGATTAAAATATCTGAATTGAATCCCTATCGCAGTAATGAGGATCCTTTTGAGCAATTACTTAGATCCTTCCATGATTTGATGGAGAGCAACTGGGCGTCTCCATTTGGCTACCAATCATTTCGAAGCAGTATTCGAGAGGACACAAACCATTACATTGTAACGGCAGAGCTTCCTGGGGTTGCTAAGGATGATATTAATCTTGAGCTAGAAGGGCATTATCTGACCATCCGTGCGAAGACTAATGAAATAAATGAGCTAAAGGATCATAACAACTATTTAATTGGTAGTTCAAGGAGAACTGGAGAATTTGTGAGGAGCTTCTTTTTAGGAAACGCGGATGTAAATTCTATTCAAGCTAAATTAGAGAACGGTTTGCTACACGTATGGATACCTAAGCTTCCTGATAACCATCATTCTCGTAAACAGATTCCAATCGACTAGTTGAGCCTGTTGAACTGAAGCGAGATGTAGCCATTAAAAGTGTTTGAAAGCGAATCGGTGTTTCGGTGAATAACTTTGTGGATTGTGGGTAGACCTTAAAGCAAGACTTTAAGCTGAGTCAACGATTCGTTTTCATTTTTTATCATCCTGTCTTCATTCAAATACCACTTGTTCTAAGCTATCTATTGTGCTACACTCTTAACATACTAATGAGTATTTGAATATAATATCAAGGAGATTAATTATGTCTACAAAGGATAGAGTCTTTGAAGTTGCTGTTCGCCTCGTCGCAGAAAAGCCCTTTGATCAAATTACAATGGCAGAGATAGCTCAAGAAGCTGGAGTGCATTGGACCTCTGTTCGCCGTTACTTTGGCGGTAAGACTGAAATGAGAGAGTGGCTTCGAGATAAACAAATGAGTGAGAATTACCAACTAAGTGATACGCGTTCACGAATCATAAAGGCTGCTGCCACCGTGTTTTCAAAAATAGGATACCATCAGGCTTCTCTAGATCTAGTTGCTGAGCACACAGGGATGACTAAAGGGGCTGTGTATTGGCATTTTAGTAGTAAGCAGGACCTTTTTCTAGCGTTATTAGAGCAGCATCTACAGCAACAAATTCGTCTACTCTCAATAAGGATTGAAGCTTTGCTTACTTCACCCAATCCACGCTTAGCACTGGAAGAATGGCTCAAAGAGCAATTAGAAGGATTAGCAGAGAATAAAGAATCAGCTGGTCTTTTCATGGAATTTGTTGTGGCTAGCCGTGAGAAAGAAGTACGCGATCGTTTAACTAGTTTACAGCGTGATTTTTTACAACACATTAGCGAATTGATAGCTGACATGCAACATCAAGGACGAATAAGGGCAAGCATAAATCCAAGTAGTTTTGCTTTGCTGATTGATTCTATTCTAAAAGGGGCGGCTGTTGAGTGGATGATTGACCCTGAGAGGGCCGATCTTTCCTCATATATTCATACTGTTTCAGCCTTCTTATGGGAAAATATAAGTCCTTCTTCTTGAACTTAGGACTTGTATAAGTCTTTTCAAAGCAGATTGTTCATTCATTTTCTATACCAATAACATACTAATTGGTATTTGAATAATATTATAAGTAGTATATTGATGTGTTTTTCTTTATTGTACTTCCATATATTTTTATCTGTTTTACCACAATCTCACTAGTTTTTTGTAGGAACGCATTCTTAAATTTGAGGAGTGACATAAAATGTATGTACTTATCGGTATCGGATTTTTTATTGCTATACTAGTTATATATAATCTTCATCAATTTAAAAGAGCAGAGGAACAATATCCACCTCAAGGAAAGTTCATAACGATTAATGGCTATAGATTGCATTACTTGGAACAAGGTAAAGAAGACGGTCAGGCTGTAGTATTTTTGCATGGGGGTGTCCTTACAGCTAATGACTTTCAGGATGTAATGAGCAAAGCAGTAGCTCATGGATACCGTGCTTACGCCTTCGATCGACCAGGATATGGCTACAGTGATAGACCAAAAAACACTACACCAGAAGATCAAGCAAAGATGATTCACGAAGCATTAGCTAAGCTTGGGGTGATAAAGCCCATATTAGTCGGGCACTCTTGGAGTGGTCTTCTAGTCTTAGCTTATGCACTTCAATACCCAGGCAAAGTGACCGGAATAATTACACTGGGAGGAGGAATGTATGCCGAAGGATATCCAGCAGAGAATGGAGATCCTATCTCATCATTGGTAATCACCCCATGGCTTGGTTTTATTTCACTCCACACTCTTCTTGCAACGATTGGTCCACTATTATCCGACCAGATTATGAAAGTAACTTTTAATCCAGAACTAGTTCCAGAGGGATATAAACAAGAAGCTAAAGCATTATGGCTTCGACCTGGCCAGTTCAGAGCAAACAGAGAGGATATCCTTTACTTCTCTTCTGTAGCAAAACGTATTTCTAAGAAGTACAAGGATATTACAGTCCCTATTGTTATTGGACTAGGGGAAGATGATCCCTTTGAAACCAAAGAACACAGCTTCCGTTTACATCGAGAAGTACCACAATCCCATTTGTTAGTCTGGAAAGAAACAGCACACATGATTCCTCAGCTTCATCCAGAGAAAGTTTGGGAAGCAATAAAACTACTTTAAACAATAATTCATCTGTGATAAGATGCTAAAAATATCATATTTTTTAGCAAACCAAAAGGATGTGAAGCTTACCATGTTTGACGTTTCTTCTAAATACTATGACACTATTTACAGCACAAAAAATTACAAAACTGAAGCAGAACAGATTCATCAATACATAACCAATGAAAGGCAGGAGTATAAAACCATCCTAGACGTTGCCTGTGGGACAGCTCAACATGCCTTTTACCTAAAGGATCAGTATTTAGTTGATGGAATCGATCTTAACCCTGAATTTATATCTAACGATATTAAAATGTGTAGGATGACTCATGCTCGAAGACAAGGCAATCTTTCCATACTAAAGCTTGATTACTTGTTCGGTACTGATTCAGGAATAGAGTATTTTACTGAGGAACATCGGATGGGGCTATTTACAGTCAATGATCTTATTCATTCATTTATGCAAGCAGGATTCGAGGTAGAATATGATGAACATGGACTTATTGGCAGAGGTATGTACATTGCACGAAAAATGGGATAGGCGTTACAAAAAAGGATCTACTATGTCACTATTTATTTATATAATATTTGCTATTGTCTCTTTATCTATCACGTATACCCCCTATGCCATCTATTCGACATAAGGGTAAATCTTCTTGCAAACAAAAAAGAGCCCCTATTAAGAGACTCTTTCAATCCTTATGGGCTCTGTTGGCGGCTTTGGCGGTGACCCTCCACCACCTGGATCAACAATAGCGCTTGAGATAGGAGTAAAAAGTAGCCCAAGAAGCAAAGCACTAGAAAGTAAATTCATGGATAATTTTCCCATTTTTATCTGTACCCCTTTCTTTTTTTTATAATTTCTATATTCTACAATCGAGTTTAATCTCCTTTACTTATCAGAATTTTCTATTTTAACTTTAATTTTTATTTATTATTCACAAGTAAAAAAGACGCCCTCTAAATTGCTCCTACTTCACCCTGCTTACACTTGTAAATAGACCTTTATTGTAATCCAGCTCCATGACATATGTTGCAGAGCTATTGCCTTTATCATTGAACCATTGTATAAATGATTTTATTTCTGCCATTACAGTCAATAGGGGGTTAGTATCATAAAATAAAAAAATCCTGCTCAGAAGTCTCTGAAACAGGATCATTTAGTATATTTGATTCTACTTATTTCTCTATCGTTTCAATTACAACATCACCACGTAATGTATTACTAATAGTACAAGAGCGTTCCACTATCGTTAGTAGCTTAGCACGGTAAGCAGGATCTAGAACAGAAGGAAACGTAAGGGTAGTATGGAAATGAGTAAATCGATTAGTTACCCCTTCTTCTTTTCTTGCCTTAACCTCTACGATGATTTCATCCTTCTCATACGACACTCCATCACGCTCTAAAAGCTTCTGCAATGTGATAGATATACATAGGGCTAATGCACTCTCTAAAAGCTCTTTAGGTGATAGCCCCTCTTGATCTGGTGCGTGGCTACCAACCAGCTGTATGCCTGCTCCATTATATACTTGATCCTGCCCACCTTCGATACGAATAATTGCCATTGTATGACTTCCCTTCTGAATATAATGTATAACCATCCTACAACAAATGCTTGCTCATTTACTAAAATGAAGCTTCAACATAATGAGATTTTTTACTTCAATTAAATCCTCTTATACAAAATGACAGGCTGTCTTATGGCCAGACCGAATCTCACGTAGCTTAGGAATCTCCTGTGCACATTGCTCGGTAGCTATAGGACACCGTGTTCTGAAGACACAGCCTGATGGGGGTTCAAGGGGTGAAGGAATCTCCCCCTTTAAAACGATTCTTTCACGCATCCGTCGAGATAGGTTGGGTACAGAGGAAAGCAGGGCTTTTGTGTAAGGGTGTAGTGGATTTGCGAACAGCTCATCGGTATGGGCTTCCTCTACAATACGTCCTAGATACATAATACCAATCCTATCGGAAATATGTCGCACAACACTTATATCATGAGTAATAAAGAGCATCGTTAATTGAAACTCTCTCTGTAGCCTTTTGAGCATGTTTAAAATTTGCGACTGAATCGAAACATCCAAAGCAGATACAGGCTCATCACAGATCAGGATTTGCGGATTTAAAATTAGAGCTCTTGCTAGACCTAAACGCTGACGCTGTCCTCCAGAAAATTCATGTGAGTAACGGTAAGCATGCTCTGGCTGCAGTCCAACTGTTTTTAACATTTGATATACCTGTTCTATACGTTCTGATGAACTTCCTATTTGATGAATATCTAACGGCTCTCGCAGAATATCTCCTATCCTCTTACGAGGATTAAGAGAGGCATACGGGTCCTGAAAAACAAATTGTATCTCTTTACGAATAGACCTAAGCTCCCTTTCACTCAAATGGGTAATATCCTGTCCACGGTAGCGAACCTCTCCACTTGTCGCAGGACTCAATCCAAGAAGTGCCCGACCAGTTGTACTTTTTCCTGATCCAGATTCACCTACCAAACCATAGGTTTCCCCTTCATAAAGGGAGAAAGAAACGTCCGTGACAGCGTGTACCTGTCCCTTGGAACCGAATAGCTTTCCGAAAGCACCGTATACCGGAAATTTCTTCTCCAAGGAAACAACATCTAATAGGGGGTCTCTTTGATTCATACTCTCGGTAAAAGGCTCTACATGAACCTGATTATCTAACTGTTCCGCTTCAAGCCCTTTCTGCATGATCGCTCTCCTCCCTTCTACGTCTAATTTCATCATAGTGCCAGCATTTAACTCTATGATTTTCACTTACCGTTTCCATTTGAGGCTCTACCTGTCTACACTGATCATCCGCAAACGGACATCTAGTAGCGAAACGACAACCAATCGGAATATCTGTTAATGAAGGAACGGTTCCTTCAATCACATGAAGATCCTCATGACGATTACCATCTATGCGTGGAATTGAACGAATAAGTCCCTGTGTATAAGGGTGTAAAGGATTAGAAAACAATAGATCCGTCGGTAGCTCTTCTACAATCTGCCCTAGGTACATCACCTTGACACTTGTACAAATCTCCGCAACTACTCCTAAATCATGCGTAATGAAAAGCACTCCCATTTCTAGCTTCTCATTAAGCTCCACAATGAGCTCTAAAATTTGAGCCTGAATGGTCACATCAAGAGCCGTAGTAGGCTCATCTGCAATCAGTAGCTTGGGCTCACAGGCAAGCGCCATGGCAATCATAGCCCTCTGTTGCATACCTCCAGACAGCTGGTGCGGATACTCATCAATTCTCCGCTCAGGGGATGGGATTCCCGTTAAAGAAAGCATACGAATTGCCTTGTTCCTAGCCTCCTTTGGAGGCAAACCTTGATGAAGACGTATCACTTCTTCAATTTGATCTCCGACGGTATATACAGGATTTAATGAGGTCAAGGGGTCCTGAAAGATAATAGAGATATTTGAGCCTCGAATACTACGTAGCTTCTTAGGAGTAAGCTTGAGTAAATCCTCGCCATCAAATAGCGCCTCCCCCTCATAAGACACATCCTCTGTATGATCTAACAAACGGAGAATGGATTGTGACATCACACTTTTTCCACATCCGGATTCACCTACAATCCCTACAATCTCCCCCTTACTTATGGTGAAGCTTACACCATCAACGGCAGTAACCTGCCCACGCTCCGTATAAAAATGCGTCCGTAGCTGACATACATCCAACAATGGGTTCATCTACACCACTCCTTACACTTATTTTTTCTTTTTACGAAGCCGGATTCTTGAATCTAAATAGTCTCTCAACCCGTCTCCTAGTAGATTTAAGGATAAGATGGACAGAACAATGACCGCTCCTGGGAATACAACCATCCACCACGCTTTAAAAATGACTAGCTTACTCGCCTGCAAAATATTTCCCCAGCTTGGCTCTGGAGCAGGAATACCAGCCCCTAAAAAGCTTAATGCTGCCTCTGAAATGATAGCATCCGCAAAGACAAAGGTAGCCTGCACTAACAGCGGTGAAAGGACATTGGGCACAATATGTCTCCATATGATACGAGTACTACCAGCTCCCTGCACCTGCATAGCCTCAATATATGGCATCTCTCTGATGATCAATGCGGATGAGCGAACCACCCTAGCAATATTCGGGGTAAAGACAACGGTTAACGCAATGATGACATTAGTAGCTGATGCACCAAGTGCAGCCATTAGAGCAATAGCCAAAAGAATTCCCGGTATAGCCACAAGCCCGTCACAAATTCGCATCAGGATATGATCTAGCGTTTTATAAAAGGACGCATACACACCAATAATTAATCCTAATACAGAGGATAGTAAAGCAACGATTAATCCCACAGAAATAGAAACCCTTGCTCCATAAATGATACGCGTTAGCAAATCTCGCCCAAATTCATCAGTTCCAAGCCAATGAGTTACGCTTGGCTCCTGCAAACGTTCAACTACCTTCATGTCGTATGGATCATAAGGAGTAACAAGTGGTCCAAATAAAGCAACCAATATGAAAAAAGCAAGGATTCCTCCCCCAATTAAAATACCGTAGTTGGATCGGATCCGCAGGAAGGAAAGGCGGCGCTGATCCGCCTTCATCTGTTTGCTCAGTTCTGCAATACGTGCTCTTTCTTCAGCCGTTATCATCATCAATCCCTCCTATTTCCGATCCAAGCGTACCCGTGGGTCGATGATGCCGTATAGCAGATCAATCAATAAATTGATGCCTACATACATCACGGTCACTACAAGCACCACACCTTGAATCACAGCAAAATCACGTCGTGCAATTGAATTAAGAATGAGTTGTCCAAGTCCCGGTATGTTAAATATGAACTCTACCACCACAGCACCAGTAATAAGAGTTCCAAAGGTTTGCCCAATCACTGTTAAAATCGGAAGAAAAGCATTACGAAAAGCATGCTTTAGAAGTACCTTTACTTCAGGTAAACCCTTAGAACGAGCCGTCTTAATAAAAGGGTGATTGAGAATTTCAAGCATGGACGACCTAGTCATTCTAGTAGTGAGGGCAGCTTGAATCACTCCTAATGAAATACCAGGCATAATCAAATACTGTAGATGATTCCACAGACCCTTACTCAGTGGTTCATATCCAGCCACTGGAAACCACTGAAGCTTGACACCAAACCCAAGCATCAGAAGCAGTCCAAGTAAAAAGCTTGGTATAGCCATCCCTAGCAAAGAGGCTCCCATTAATGAGTAATCCACTGCCGTACCTCGTTTGTAAGCAGCCAGCACTCCAAATGGTATAGCTAACAAAAGAGCAATAGATTGTGCCACTATGGCTAGAGAAAGTGTAGGACCGATATGTTCAATAATCGCTTTATTAACCGACTGACGCATAAAGATTGAATCACCAAGATCACCACGAAGCACCTTCCCAACCCATTGGATATATTGCTCATAGATAGGTTGATTCAGACCAAGCTGTTCATTTAAAGCCTCCACTTGCTCTTTGGTTGCCTCCATTCCAAGAATAGCTGCTGCCGGATCACCTGGAGTAATATGAATAATCATAAAGATAACTACCGTTACTACAAATAAAACAGGTATTAAAGACAGCAACCGTTTAATAATATACGCCAGCATATTTCTCCCCCCTATTCCTTCTGAAACATCAAGATTAAATTGTCTTTAAAAAAAGAAGAGCGCTCAAGTGGGCAAGCCACTTGTCACACCCTCCTAGTTCATCACGAGCTTTTTCAGTCTAGTAACTGTCTTGTTTATTTTGGTAGCTTGGCATTCCAAACAACTGGAGCCTCATAAAGCTCAAAGCCTTCTAAGTCCTTATTAATAGCTACCACTCCGTTATAATGTCCGATTACTGTAGAGGAAGCATGTTCATACATGAAGCCCTGTAGCTTCTCCCATTCTGCTTTAGCTTGTTCTGGTGTTGAAGCAGAGCGAATTTCAATAAGAGCTTGCTTTACTGTCTCGTTATCCAATCCTGCCCAGTCCGGGTTTACAGCCAAGAGCTGAGGTGGTGTTAACTGGTAACCTGTACTAGCTACAAAAATATCCCACTTACTGGTGTCATTCTTCGTCTCTAGGAAGGTAGGAAAATCATAGTTTTCAACTTTAACGTTCATTCCAATCTGACGTAGCTGCTCCTGAATAACTAACGTAGCTGTATACATTTCATTGTAATCTCTTGTTGTTAGAAGCGTAATCTCTTCCCCGTTATAGCCTGCCTCATCCAACAACGCTTTCGCCTTATCTGGATCAGCTTGATTGTAATATTCAGCACCTGCTTCATTTGACCACTGAACCTGATTTTGATTTAAATAGCCTGGATGCAGAGTATATAGGTCAGGCTTAGTAAAGCTAGCCAACATAATCTCTTCATTATTAAAGGCTGCGAGTATCGCTTGACGAATGTTTACATCTGCAAGTAAGCCCTCTGATGTGTTGAAGAAAGCAGTCAGAGCACCACCAGGAAAGGATTGAACATCTAGATTGTTATCCGCAACTAACTCATCATAGTTTTCAAGTGGAATGCTATCTGCTACATCGTATTGTCCTGTCTTAATACCAGCAATACGAGTAGAATGATCCGTTACAAAATGGAAGTACAGATTTTCTGTTGGTGCTTCCTTACGCCCATCAAAGCCGCTTGGATCATTCTGCAATGAGTTGTGATACTCATCAAAC
Organism: Bacillus horti; assembly: GCF_030813115.1. Lineage (NCBI taxonomy): Bacteria > Bacillati > Bacillota > Bacilli > Caryophanales > Bacillaceae > Caldalkalibacillus > Caldalkalibacillus horti. The sequence goes on from NZ_JAUSTY010000011.1 coordinate 14,141, forward strand.
CGAACGAGATGAATATATTGATCCTGCCTCCACTCCTCAAATTTATATGGACCAGTTCCGATGTATTCAGTAATTCCTTCAGCTGATGCTGAATCAATAATTTCCTTTGGTACGATGGAACCAAATTGAGCTTGAGCTGATAATAAAATAAGGACATCTGAAGTCGCATCCTCAACTGTTAGCTTAACTGTGTACGGATCAATCTCCTCGAAATTTGCATTAGGAAGTAATGTCTTAGCACGAGATGAATTCACTAGCCAGCGATTCATTGAAGCGACGACATCCTCTGCAACCATTTCTTTGCCGTTATGGAACTTGACTCCCTGACGTAGTGGAAACGTATAGGTTAGCCCATCGTCACTAATTTCCACCGATTCAGCTAATACTGGTACTGGCTCGTAATCAGCATTGAGTGTAAATAACTGTTCGAAAATATTACCAGCTGTATCTAGGGCTACAGCTGAGACCGTAATCGGAGTATCTAATGTCGGAGGTTGGGCGGTCAAGGCAATATTCAGATCATCTTTGTACTCCAACTCAGTGTTTTCATTACCATTTACTGATTCACTAGTGGATGGTGTGTTCTCCGTGTCGTTAGAATCAGTAGAAGCATTACTACCACACGCAGCCAATACCAGTACAAAAAACAGCGTAAGTACGATCCAGCCTGACTTCTTAATGATGTTCATTTTCTCTTCTCCCCTTGTAATCAAGTCTTTAGTCCCCTACATTGTAAGAGCACAATGAATTAAACATAAATAAGTAAGTATCTTATTAAACAAAACCAACTAAACGCATAAGAATTAATGAATATTGAAATACTACTTGAATCCTCGTTTTTTGTCAATGTAAACATATGTCATAATTAGGGGGTATAAAAAAGGACTGTAACAGCCTGCCTCAAAGCAAGTATTACAGCCCTCAAATACACTTCAATTGCATCAATTGTGGTTTTAGCACAAGCGAAGCTATTGAATATTTTTATGCTTCTACTGTGACAGATATCGCTATGTTATTAAACCTTAGGCTGCACCACTCCAGAAAAACGTTTTGCTAATGCTTCAGAAAACGGAAGAATCAATTCCATATTCCATTCCTTTAATCGATTGTCATGTATATCGACAATTAAGCTTTTCTTTTTTGGCCAATATGTTACTTCAAGAACACCAGCTACATTGCCTTTCTTTAGATGATAATGGATGGAACCAGGCATCTTAGAAAGTGTTGTCTTCTGGGTAACTTTAAGCTGAAATTCGGAAATAACCTCTTCGATTTCTTGAACTACATCATTAACATCAAGATTTTCTTCTTCTGATAGCTTAGAATTCATTACTTCATACATCATCATAAAAATCCACCCCCTTCACAATAAATTTCAGTTATGGCTTTCATATTCCCTTCCTTATGGCATCAACTTTTTTAATGTGTCATTTTGATCACTCGCGAGATCTGAGAATAAACAATTCCTCCACTGCTACTTCAAAAACCTTAGCTAATTTAATTGCTAATATAGCACTTGGCATAAACTTGCCATTTTCAATCGTATTAATTGTTTTTCTTGTCACTCCAATCAATTCTGCCAGTTGTTCCTGGGTAAGATTATGCTTTGCCCTATGCACCTTTAACAGATTTTCTAGATAGTCTTCATTCATTGATTGAACCTCATTTTCATTCTTTTTCAAAGATTAGGTAAGAGATAAGTGTAGTAACAACTCCAGTAAAAAGAAAAGTGAGCAAAACAAATTCAATGTTTAACTGAATCCATTGGCTTAAACCGAGTAGAATAGTGCTTACACCTATGAGCACCCAAAACCCTACCATAAAACTCTTTAAACGAATGAGTTGATAATACTCATTGTTTAAGGCGTTCACCAGCTTACGTTTTTTTCGAACCGCTAATGATAGCTGTACCATACGAATAAGATAAAACGTCCAAACAAGCCCACCAAGGCCAGAAATAACCGCACCCCATCCCGTTAGCTGCCACAACCGCCCATCATTTAAACTGTTAGCCAGCACGGGCAATAGCCAGACCATATAACCGAGTAGGGACCCAATCAAGCCTCTTGTTCTTTTCCTTTCCAGCAGAGTGATTTCAGATATCAACTAATATCTCCTCCTAGTTCAATAGCATAAATGTAACCTATACTACTCATTTTATCACCTTTAGGTTACTTGTCAACGAGGCAGGCTTCTATTTATTTCAAATATAAAAATACACCGCCAAGCCATCTCAGCCTGTAACGGTGTATCCTATTCTTGAAGAGCTTACATTCTCATACTTTTTATAGTTTACCGCAAATAAAACTGTGTTGTGCTTAGTATCCGATCCGATTTTCTATTCATATAAATGACACGCAACAATATTTCCTTCAACCTCTTTAGACGACGGTTTAATCTCTTTGCAAATGTCCATGGCAAACTCACAACGCGGATGAAATTTACAGCCCGTTGGTGGGTTTGTCGGCGATGGGAGCTCACCTTTTAGGAGAATTCTCTCTTTTTCTTCATCTGGATCTGTTTTTGGTATAGCAGAGATTAATGCCTTTGTGTATGGATGAAGAGGGTTATTGAAAACATTCTCTTTTGTCGATGTTTCAACGACTTGTCCTAAATACATGACGCTTACCTTATCGGCTATATGCTCTACCACACCTAAATCATGTGAAATGAACAAATAAGATAAATCGAGATCCTCTTGAAGATCCAGTAATAAATTTAATATCTGCGATTGTACGGATACATCGAGTGCAGATACTGGTTCATCTAATATAATGACTCTTGGTCTTAATATAATAGCTCGAGCTATCCCGATTCGTTGCCTCTGTCCGCCTGAGAGTTCGTGAGCGTATCGCGATAAATGCATGTCAGATAGTCCAACTAATTGAATCGTCTCAAGAATCTTCTCGTCGTGTTCTTTCTTGGGCACTTTATTCGCAATCAATGGTTCTGACAGTATTTCTTTAATCGTCAGCCTTGGGTTCATGGAATCCATCGGGTCTTGAAAAACCATTTGAATATCCTTTCGCATTCTTTTCATTTCTTTTTTAGTTAATGTTGTGATATCAATACCATCAAATTCTACTTTTCCACTTGTTGGTTCAATCAATCTCAATATACATCTACCGGTAGTCGATTTTCCAGAACCGGATTCACCGACAATACTATGTGTTTCATTCTTATTCAAAGTCAAATTCACACCATTCACAGCATGAACATATTGAGGTGCTTGAAACCAGCTTTTATTCATTTTAAATTTCTTTTCAAGATCACTTATTTTTAATAGAGTTAAGCTCATTCGGATCCCTCCACTTCGGAATATAGCCAACATTTTACTTCCGATACATCCTCTAATACTTGAAGCGGTGGATCCTGCACTCGACACCTATCCATCACATGGTTACAACGATCTGCAAAACGACAGCCAATTGGGTATTGTTCAGGTGTTGGCACTTGTCCAGGAATTGATTTTAATCGTCTCTCCCCTTTTGATTGGTGTGGTGTTGATTGAATTAACCCTTTTGTATAGGGGTGCTTGGGTTCACGTAATAATGTCCGTGTATCTGCAGATTCAACCACTTGTCCTGCATACATCACTACAACGGAATCGCACAGTTCGGCTACAACACCTAGATCATGAGTAACGAGTAAAATGGACACATCCAATTCATCTCTTAAACTCCTTAAAATATCTAAAATTTGGGCTTGAATCGTGACATCAAGGGCCGTTGTCGGTTCATCTGCAATCACCAAAGAAGGTTGGCAGGCAATGGCCATAGCGATCATCACCCTTTGCTTCATGCCACCTGATAGACGATGGGGATACTCTTTATAGATTCTTTCAGGATTTGGTATGCCGACCAACCTAATTAAGTCGATCACTCTATCTATTAGCTGCTTACCATGTATCCCATCATGTTTTTCGATGACCTCTCCAATTTGGCGACCAATGGTTATCACAGGATTTAAAGACGTCATAGGATCTTGAAAGATCATGGAAATCTCTTTCCCCCGAATCGTCCTCAAGCTTCTTTCATTAGATCCAACTAAATCCTGACCCTTAAAAATGACTTGACCATCTGATACACGTCCTTTACTTCCAAGAAGCTGCATGATCGATAATGATGTGACACTTTTACCACAGCCTGATTCCCCAACAATACCTAGAATCTGCCCTTTTTTAATTGTAAAATCTATGTGATCCACGACGGTAAGAGTGCTAGTACTCGTTTCAAATTGTGTAGTCAAGCCTCGAACCTCTAGTAATTTTGTCAATTTATTCACATCCCTCATCGTTAACCTGATGATTTTGTATCAAATAAGTCTCTTAATGCGTCACCTAGGAAATTTACGGCAAATACAACCATCGTAATCAGCAAACCTGGAAACGTAGAAAGCCACCAGGCATCGAAAATATAACTTTTCCCTTCACTCAGCATAGCTCCCCATTCTGCAGTAGGCGGTTGAGCACCTAACCCAATAAAACTGAGCGCAGCAATTTCCAAGATGGCAATCCCGATAAATAACATGGTGTATACAATTAGTACACTCGTAATATTGGGAAGGAAATGACGCCTCAAAATCCAGAGTGTAGAACTGCCAATTGATTTACTTGCTTCAACATATCCGGTCGATTTAATCGTAATTGATGCACCTCGAATAATACGAGAAAACCCTGGAATTGAAGCGACTCCGACTGCAATCATGGCATTCGTTAAACTCGGTCCTAATATGGCTACAATAGCTAAAGCAAGCATAATACTCGGTAGTGCTAAAAACACATCCATAATCCTCATCAAAATGTTATCGATTATTCCGCCTACGTAAGCAGCGACGACCCCGATCATCGTACCGATCGAAAACGTAATAAACACGGCTAGTGTGGCATAGGACAAAGTAACCCGAACCCCATAGATCAATCTTGATAACACGTCACGTCCAATACTATCCGTTCCTAGCCAATGTTCTTTGCTTGGAGCCTCCAAAATTTTATGGTAAAAAGGCTCTTCCGGGTGATAGGGAGCAATGGCAGGTGCGAATATACCAATCAACACAATGAATAGCATGAAGGATAAACATATTTTCGCTCGCCTGTTCTTAAGCATTTTCCGCAACACATTGTGAGAAATTTTCATAGGAGGATGTTTCTGAGTCATCAACTCCTGATTTTGCTTCAGATCGTATGCTGGATGACTCACTTTCTTCCCTCCTTCGTATTCAACTCAACACGCGGATCAATCACGCCATATAAAACGTCGACTAAAATATTGATTGTGACATAAACGACACCCATAAACAGTATCGTCCCTTGAATTAACGGGAAGTCCCGAGACATAATCGCATCCACGGCTAAAGTTCCGAGTCCTGGCCAGTTGAATACCGTCTCAATAATGACAGTTCCACCTAGAAGGGAGGCTAATTGCAAACCGATTAACGTGACAAGTGGAATCAACACATTTCTTAGTGCATGCTGATACAAAATATACCTTTCATTTAACCCTTTTGCTCTTGCCGTCCTTATGTATTCATTAGAAAGGACTTCAACCATACCGTTACGAGTAATCCGACTAATGATTGTTGAGGCGAGTACACCGAGCGTGAAGGCCGGCAACACCAAGTCTCTAACTCCTGTCCCACTTGCAATTGGGAACCATCCAAGATTCACAGTAAATACAATAATTAATAATATTCCTAACCAAAAGCTTGGAATGGAAATACCCAGTGTCGCCAAACCTGTGAATAGAGTGTCTACCCATTTATCCTTATATTTGGCTGCCATTACCCCCATCGTAATTCCTACAACCACAGCAATCGTCATTCCGGAGATAGCTAACTTCATCGTTTCAGGGAATCGTTCAAGGATTTCTACTAAGACAGGTCTTCCAGATTTAAGTGAGGTGCCCAGATCACCTTGAAAAGCATTTGAAATATATTGAAAATATTGAATCAAAAGGGGCTCATTTAGCCCCAAATGATTCGTCAAATTCTCGATACTTTCTGGTGTTGCATTGATCCCAAGCATAATGCGAACAGGATCACCTGGAACGAGGTGAATCAGTAGAAATGAGAAGACTGATAGACCAAGAATGACAAATATCCCACTAAAGATCCTGTTCACAATGAATGGCTTCATTATGGGGTCACCCAACTATCATGCAACAGCATTGTATTTTCAACCATCTTCACATTCTGAACATTACGCTTTACAATATGAAAGACTTTGTTTGTATATATCGGTACCCAATAAGCTTCCTCAACGATCAGTTGTTGAGCCTCAGCATATACGGCTTGTCTGTCGTTTGGATCCATAGTTACTTTTCCAGCTTCAAGCAAGGTGTCTAGCTCTTCATTTGATACACGGACATGGTTCATAACGTTAATCATGCTTGAATGAAAGAAATTATAGAGAATGTCTGGATCAGGGTAGGCGTAGGTCAAAAAAGACAATTCAAATTCCCCTTGTGAAACACGTTCAATTAATGTTCCTGCATCATAGGATTGGATATTTACTTCAATACCGATTTGTCTTAGCATGGCTTGAACGATTTGTGCAGCTTGGTTATGTCCCTCCATTGAAGACAATTCGAATGAAAGAGGTTGTCCGTTTCTTTCTAATACATTTCTTGCGTTCATTTCAAAACCTGCTTGTTCAAGTAAGGCAATGGCCTCATCTGCATGAAAAGAGTAACTATAATTTTCCACTTCGGGATCATAACCAAAAGTGGTTGAAGAGAGGGGACCATGTGCTGGAGAACCTTGTCCACCAAGCACTGCTTGAATAATGGCCTCTTTATCAATGGCCATATTCAGTGCCCGTCTAACGTTAGTGTCTTGAAGGATTTCATTTTCCGTATTCATCTGCATGAACAGTCCAATACCTTGAATTTCCTCCTCAACGATGTAATAGTTCTCGTTGGATCGATAACGCTCTGCATCACGCGGCGAAACACTATACGCTATATCTATTGACCCACTATCTAGCGCTGTTAACATCGTTTGATTATCTAGTATGATTCGTAACTCTATTTCATCTGGATAGGCTGTCCCTTGATTCGTATAGTGTGCAGGTCCCCAATTATAGTCATCATAACGCTCTAGTTTAATGGATTGTCCCGTGTTCCATTCTACAAACCGATATTGCCCAACTCCTACTGGCAATCGACCAAAACCTTCTCCAATATCGAGAGGAAGCGGCTGTAAATAAGAAGCGATGGCTAAGTTTCGAAGAAGGGGTGCAGACGGCTGAGCTAAATGTAGGGCAAATGTATATTCATCCACGATTGATACTTCAGTGATATCACCAACCATACTTGCTACGACTCCTACGCCAGTTTCGGGTTGGAGAATACGATCGAAAGTCTCTTTATATGTTCCAGCTGTTAAAGAGCTTCCATCATGAAATGTAATCCCCTCTTTTAGCGTGAACGTTATCGTTGTCCCGTCATCAGAGACGTGATAACTCTCAGCAAGATACGGCTCTAATTCACCAGTTTCGGGATGTACAGATAATAACCCTCCACCAAAATTGGTTCCAATAAAGCTCGCAATTCCCATATTCGTTCTGTGCATATCAAGTGTGTCTGGTTCCTGTGGAATACCAATGCGAATCACACCACCTGATTGTGCTTCTCCAACCTCAACATCATTATTGTTAACCTGACTTGGCTCCTCGCGCTGACCGTCTACTGGTTTTGCCGAATCAGATGCACAAGCCGCTATGAAAAGGGCCATTATCGCTACCACGAAGAAAGAAAACCATTTTTTCATTTACGATCCACCTCATGTCCATTGTTTGAACCCTTTGTCTTAGTCTTATTACTCTTGAGCTGACGCTTCGTTCTCATCCAATTTGTTGAGTAGTCTAAATCCTAATGACAAACGAAAAACCTTATTCTCTTCGTCTCTGAAAAATCTAGCTGTCAAAGCCATATCCCTAAGATGTGTAAAGAACCAGCCATCCCCGAATGGTTTCAATACCATTTCTCCCTGCTCTGGAATCACCGCGATAAGTTCTCCATCCTCTAGCTGTACTGTATAACTTGCTCCTTCGCCTGATACGTACGTTCCGCCATATTCATTTAATTCATCCTCACTTAATTCGATAAAATTAATCTTATAGTGCGAATCGTCAAGCGGTTGCTCTAATAAATCATAGTAGGCATGCTGCAGCAGGGTAGTCGATGGAACACCTGAAAGGTTTGTTAGGGAAATCCCTGTGATTCCAAGTTCAGGTAGCACATTGAACTGTGCAGCTACACCCTTAATGGAACCCCCGTGATCAATTAACTTGTAGCCAAAGAAGTCTGGTGTTATCATGACACCGTATCCATAATACCGGTTATATTCGCATTGAATATGCGGGGTCATAATGGCTTCCATACTTTCTGGTGTAAGAATCTGCTGATCCCCAACCTTACCGTTGTTTTGAAAAATTTCACCATATTTGATCATGTCATTGACTGTAGATTTAAGAAAGCCTGCTGCCCGCATGGACGGAGCGTCCCATGGGTTGTTAGATTCATAAATAACCGATTTACCATCGTCCTCGTATTTATTGTAAATCGAAGCTATATCCTCATGTCCGTCTAACTCTTCTAAATGAAAGACACTATTTTTCATTCCTGCCGGCTCTAAAACGTTTTGCTTTAGATAATCCTCATAAGTGACTCCGCTCACTCGTTCTATGATGGCGCCTAAAAGGGCATAGCAATCATTTGAGTAAGAAAACTGTTTACCAGGCTCACCTAGGAGTTCGTACTCCCCTTTTGCTATTTCCACCATCAATTCTTCATATGTCTCGATATAGGGCAGTTGACTAAATGGATCTGGCTTATCCGGATCTTTCGGCTTGGGATCAATATCTTTTTCCAATGATCGTCTCATAGCTCCAAAAAGAGATGGCAGTGGGGGTAATCCGGCACTGTGTGTCATGAAATGGTGGATGGTCATGGCTTGTGTGTACTCTTCATTTGGAGTCTTAAATTCGGGCAAGTACTTCACGACTGGATCGTGCACACTTAGCTTGCCTTGTTCCTGTAGCTGCATAATGGCTATACAAGTGAATGATTTCGTAACGGATCCAATACCGATCACCGTATCAGGCGTAAACGGTAAGCGCTTATGATAGTCCCGGTATCCGATACTCTTAAACTCTCTCAATCCACCTTTAGTTGCTAGACCAAGAACAATCCCTGGAATTTGGTGCTTTTCTACCGTCTTCTGGTAATGTTCCTCAAATGCTTTTGATAATGCTAGACTTTTCATCGCTTTGCCTCCCTCATTTTTTTATTTTGAATAACAAACATTTCTGTTCTCAATGATTCTAATAAGGAACGCTTGAGCTTGTGCCCAATACCAGGAGAATCTTGAACACTAATTACACCGTTTCTAACCTCAATCTCAGGATCAACGATGTCTTCTTCCCAATAACGTGATGACCCGGCTGTATCTCCTGGTAATGTAAATTGTGCGAGTGTACTAATGGCTACATTGTGGGCCCGTCCAATACCTGATTCAAGCATTCCTCCGCACCAAACATCGATTCCGTGCTTTTGGCAATAGTCATGTATTTTTTTGGCCTCTGTTATGCCACCGACACGTCCGACCTTGATGTTAATAATTTTACAACTTCCCAGTTCAATTGCTTTCTTGGCATCTTCTAATGAATGAATGCTTTCATCCAAACAGATCGGTGTGTTAATTTTTGCTTGAAGTTTTGCGTGGTCGATGATGTCATCATGTGCAAGTGGTTGCTCAATCATCATCAAATCTAGGGTATCTAATTTTGCAAATATTGAGAAATCATCTAGCGTATAGGCTGAATTTGCATCCACCATGATTGAGATATTTGGGAATTTCTCACGCACTTTACGTATCAATTCATAATCTCGACCCGGTTTAATTTTAATTTTCATGCGTTTGTAGCCTTGTTTCACATACCCATCCACGATTTTGAGCAGTTCTTCAATTGAATCCTGAATGCCTATGCTGATCCCAACTTCAATTTCCTTTTTCACCCCCCCAATCGTTTCTGCAAGTGTTTGCTGCCTGCGCTTGGCGTATAAATCCCAAATGGCTCCTTCTATAGCTGACTTTGCCATGTAGTTTCGTTTGATTGTTTTGAAGCGTTCAGATAGCTCATCTGGATGATGAATCGGTTTATCCATGGCAAGCGGAATTAAAAAATCCTCTAACACATGCTTAACCGTCTTGTTGGTTTCCTCATTATACAAAGGTAAAGCGAAAGCGACCGATTCCCCGAACCCAATTTCTCCGGTTTCGTCTTCCACTTCTATGACAAAAAATTCTCGATCTTTAAATAAGCCAAAGCTCGTTTCAAATGGACTTTTTAATTTCATAAATAGCTTATGTAGTGTGACTTTTTTTATCTGCAGCTGAAAATCATTCAAGTTAAATCCTCCTTCTATGGCACATTCTAGATTTATATTTTTCTTTTCTCAGGACCAGTCTATAGACCTATTCTGCAAAAAAATGATTGATTTTCACTTTATCGTAAAGCTCCATTCTTTTTTCGAATTGACTTGGATTTTTCATATACACACCAGCTACCAGAGCATTAATGAGTGAAAAAACAGCGGGTCCAACGTCTAATGTTGAAGGCTTCGGTAATGGAACTGTAAATAGCACATCAACATACTCTCGAATTGGTGAAACCATGGAATCGGATATACCGATAACAAAGGCACCTTGGTTTTTGGCTTCTTTCGCTATGTTGACAGTTTCTATGGCATAACGGTGGAAGGAGAACGCAACTAGCGTACTCTCTGAATTTAGTTCATGTAAGCGTAAAATGATATCGTCCATATCTGGTCGAAACAGCCGTACGTCTCCGCGAAATATCTCTAAAACAAAGGCAAACCAATGGGCCATAGCATAGGAAGAGCGCATCCCTGAAACTAAAATCCGCTTCGATTTTTCCAAGTGGTCAATCGCACGTTGGTAGTCCTCTATATTCATTTTCTCAGCTGTAGATTGGATCACTTCAGCATCCTTGAACATGATTTGTTTGACCAAGTTAATATTGTGATCTAAACCTTTCTTTTCAGAATGGTATTCATTTAAACTGCTTTGGTTATTGAGGAGTTTATCCTTAACCTCTTTTTGAAAATCACTAAAACGGTGATATCCAAGAGCATGGCAGAAACGGATGACGGTCGTTTCCCCAACATTTATTTCTTTTCCTACTTGAGCGGCAGAATACATCGCAAATGTTGCTGGATGATTTAAAAAATGCTTGGCAACCTTTTTCAGTCCTTTTGATAAGTTGTCATACTGATTTAAGACCTTCTCTTTCAATTGATCCACTTTTTCTCTCCTTCATCTGAGTTAAACTAAGTAAACTTCTATATGAAGACTTCTCTAAGAGGTTGTCTAGTCCATTATTTCTTTGAAAAAACTCTTAGAAAGTTTTCTCCTGCTAGCAATCGTATCTGAGATTCTGTATAACCTCTTTCCGCTAAACCTTTAATGACAAGTGGGACCGATTGATGTCCAGAGATTACATCAAAAGGCTTCCTCTCCATGCCGGACAAAGCATCTGGAGACACATATTTCATGAATTCATCACACATATCAAACCCAAAGCCAACATGCTCAATACCCCCAACTTTGATAAGGTGATCCAAATGATCCAATAAAGTTTCGATCGTTGCCTGTTCGTCATGTTGACTGACCAGTATGTTCACCACGTTTACACCTATTACTCCTTTAGTTGAAGCAATGGCCTCGATTTGTTTATCAGTGATATTCCGCATCGCCATGCATAAGGCACGTGCGTTTGAGTGTGAAGCAATGACCGGCTTGGTACTGTATTTCATTACATCCCAAAAGCCCTCATCATTTAGATGGGACACATCAATTGTGATCCCTATTCGTTCAGCCTCTTCAACCACCTCTATACCAAACCTCGATAGACCACCACTTTTATTTCCTTGTTGCACTGAACTGAAGTCGCTTCCATCTCCCACAGCATTCCTACGACTCCATACCAGCCCTAAGTTACGGACCCCTAGTTCATAAAACACTCGCAGTAGGGTTAGATCTGTCCCAATTGGTTCAGCCCCCTCTAAAGAAAGGAGAAATCCAACCTTACCTTCCTGCTTTGCTCGCTTCATATCCTGACCATCATAGCAAATCATTAAATGATCAGGAGATTCGCTTACCTCCTCATATAACGCACTGATTTGCCCCATTGCTTTACGTAGGGCCATTTCAGGCAGATATGTATTTTCAATGAAAACTGCCGCTATAATTACATCAATGTTTCCTTTTTTAAATGGCAAATAGTAATCTGATAGAATTACCTTTTTCCTGCCCTTTTCGCGTTGAATTTGTACATCCATCAATAAATCAAAGTGTCCATCAACAATTAGACCTTCAAACTGAGGCATGTTATGACTCTCCTTTTGAATTCGACATGAAGATATTTTTAATCATTTTTTGTAAGGACGTATGAGTAAGTGGATTCCTGCTCATTTTTCACCATGTTCGTAATCCGATAACCATGTGTAAATGATGTCTTTACAGCTTCACGAATAGTGAAACGCCAAGCTTTGGCCAATTCAATATCTTCCTCTTTTATTTGGTGAATGTTGCTAGGCACAGTAACGTATATTGGCAGACTATTTTGTAAAATCTTTTCCAGGTCATAAACATATGGAGATCCATTTTTAATCTTAATAGCATACTTTTTTGGAGAGACCGTCTCATCATGTTTTTTTGCCGAACGTGCTTTATGTAACTCCTGATCGATGCACCACTCCATAAGAAGACGATCAGCAGGGAGGGCTTTATTAATCTTATCTGTCATTTGACCGTAATAAGCTTCCAGATATTTGGTTGGCTTTGCACCCAGTTTGCAAATATTAAAGAAGCCATTTCGAGCTTCTAATGGATCATAAGTCCAAACGATTTTTTTATAGCCTAACGAACTCGCTAGTTTTTTTTGTTTCATTTTTAAACCAAAGCCTATTCCCTTGTTTTGAAATCCCGGAACAATTCCTGTCATGTGTGAAACCAAGTATTTATGATCTCCTTCAACCCCTGGAAAGCCATAGTTAAATCCGACCATTTCCCCTTCGCTGAAAGCAGCAATAATGATTCCTCCATGATGAATAGTAGCCAGTAATTGTGGAAGTGGAGATACAACATCTTGTCCCCAGATTTCAGTCTGTAACTGCACCACTTGATGCAGCTCATGGTGACTGGTCACTTCTGAATACAAAATAGCTTCACTGTTAGTCATTTCCTTTGTCCTCCTATCTTCAATTAGAAGGATTTTCTCTAAATATACGAGTAAAAAAGGAAATCCTCTTTTTTGATATTATATAATAGTCAGAAATATTTCTCAATAATAAATATTCTTTTTTAAATATGTATTTCCGATTCATTTATTATCAGCTTTTGATTTTGTACTAAACAAATGGATCTATACTAGCCTACCAAAATAACAAATCTTAATTAATTTGATAATCTATTCTTAAACTGCTAAACTGTTTTGATAGTTTGACTTGTTTTCATTTCAAATGCTTTCATTTATAATTTAGAAATAATGGATTTTTAATGTTTGATACAAAAATATTTTATGATAAGAAGTGGCTTGGTTATGCGAATACAACAAGCAACTGTACAGCTTTTGAAAATACGTACGCTTAATAAAGGAATGTTGAGACTTGATAGAGATACCGGGCTATTCCATAACAGAAATAATTTATCATGACCCCTACATTATGATTGGGTATGCGGTTTCCGAGAAAACATCGAAAATCATGCTATTAAAGGTGGTTATAAATGGGAACAGGACCATGATTGAGAACGCTAAGCTTATCCATGAGTATAACTTTCTAAGTGAGTTTGAGATGGAAGGGATCTTGAAACCGACCTCCTATATTACTTTTAAGAATAAAATCATTCTAGAATACGAACCGATCCATGGAGCTACTTTAAGGGGTTACTTTGCCAATGGTTCAGTCTCAGTCGCTATGTATGCGTCTATCCTGATGCGTGTGGTGCAACGCCTACACCAGCTTCACGAGCATAATATCCTTCATTTGAATATTAGACCTGATACACTTCTCATCCAGCCCAACACGAACCAAATATTTTTAACTGGCTTTGGCTATGCCGTCCAGATCAAACAACAGATGTTTCAGGACAAAGGACAGCTGGAAGGAAACCCGATTTATATGTCACCGGAGCAAACGGGTAGGTTGAACCAGACCGTTGACATAACAGCAGATATCTACTCCTTGGGAATGACGTTCTATGAGTTGTTTACTCAAAAGCTTCCTTTTCAGGAAACTGGATCGCTGGACTGGGCCCACTCCCATCTTGCTCAAACGCCTATTCCCCCACATGCTGTGAATCAAAAGATACCCCAGAAGCTTTCAGAAATAGTCATGCGCATGCTGGCTAAGGATCCAGACGCACGGTATGCGAATCTGCTTGCTTTACAAACTGATATAGCCCTGTATTTGTCGGAGGAAACAGAAGATTTTCTTGAAGCACCAGAATGTAACAAGGCCCCATCACCTTCTTCTGTTCCAATGAGTTCCAACACCTCTGCTCAACAGGAAGCCGAGATCAGTCAGGCTTTTGAACCGACTCAGCCCCCTTTAACATTCTTCGAGCAAATTGTTGGCTACCCCCAAGTGTTAGATTTAGCAGCGACTGTTCTAGCGTCTGAAATCTATAATGAGAATACACAGGGCAAGCGTATGGCCGAGAGGTTTGTCCAGCTTCTCATCAAAAGTGCAGGAGCTGAAAGGGGCCTGTTAATTACGATTCATAACAGTGGATTGTACGTAGAGATAGAAGCAAGACTTGAGCGCGATAGGATTGTATCTTCGTCTGATCGACTCTCTCTAGAGAATTGTCCAGGCGTGAGACAAGAGCTCGTTCATACAGCTTGGCGAACAAAAGAATTGATACAAGCAAAAGAGCAAAGGAGTATTCATAGCCAAGCTACTCGTGCCTCAGGACGGGAAAACGGTTCAGCGCTTTGTTTACCAGTCCTGGTACACGAACAAATCATGGGCTTCTTGTATATTGAGAACACACTTACCAATAATGGCTTCGCTCCAGAGCGTTTTCACGTTTTAAGAAGCCTAACCTTACAGGCGCTATTTGCTTTAAATGCTCATTCATCCCCAGTAGGAGGAGAATATCATAACTATCTCAATGAATTAGGGGAACAACAGCCTACTAACAAGCTTTCCCTGACTAAAAGGGAAGAAGAAGTGCTGCAGCTTATGTCTAAGGGCCTTTCAAACGGGGAGATCGCTGAAGCGTTAACCATCACAAAAGAAACGGTCAAAACCCATGTCAAGCACATCTTTGATAAGCTAAAGGTCGATCGGCGGATGAAGGCGGTAGCCGTGGCCAAGACACTCGGGATGTTAGAGGAGTAATTGTGCTTAGTTGGTATACTGCTTCTATCAGTATCAAATATCCATTGCAAAAAAGTAGACTACCCTATATCTGAACTGCCCCTCCTTCGTTAGAAAATGTCTAACATAGGGTACAGTTCAATCCAGAAAGAAGTCTACTTTTTTTGCGTTAGAAATCTATGGAGCTAGCACCTGAAAGATTCCTCTGAACGCCCTAATCCCTTGTGCTTTTGAGATAGAATATCCCGTAGGAAGAACAGGGAAAGAATCGTTCACTCTGAAAGATCATTCATGAGGAGCTGCACCCTGTACAAGACAACTGCACTCTCTGCCCTTGTGCTAAATGCCTTAGGGTGGAAATAGCCCCCAGGAAAACCAACCATAATCTGATTATCTACCACAATTTGAACGGCATTCTGTGCCCATCCTGCCATAGTCTTGTAGTCATGAAAAGAAATCAAGGCAGGCTCTTTCTTAGCACTTAGCGAGTATGCATTCACGAGCATCATAGCCATCTGTTCTCTTGTAAGCGGATCATCAGGGCCAAACGATACGTCGCTGTAGCCAGCAATAATCCCATGTTGTTTTGCCGCAGCAATGTGATCCCTTGCCCAATGCTCGGGTGTATCTAGAAACGAATTTTCCTTCTTTTTGTTTAACCCTAGGCTGTTAACCAACAGGGTAGCAAACTCCGCCCTCGTGATCATGCGGTTTGGTTTGAATGTCCCGTCTGGATATCCTTGGATTTGCCCAGAGCTAGTCAGCTTATTAATAGCTTCTCTGGCCCAATGTTCGTTAATATCTTGGAACATCAGCTTATCTTCTGCTCCACACTCTCCCGCTAAATTCTCATCAGGACAGGTGAGTTCTTCGGGAGAGCTAGGTATTTTACCTTCTCCGGGTGAATGCGGCTTTGCTGTTTCCTTAGGCGCGAGCCCGCTGCCATGGTCAGGCTCGCCAACGCTCGGGCGAGGGAGAACAGTGACTATTCGGATGACTTCCTCAGCAGAATTACCTGCGGTGTCAGTCACATTATATTGGAGACTGTATTCACCTACGACTTGAGTATTCACTTGTCCCGACACAACAATTTGCTCAGTAAGATCACCGTCTAGATTATCAAAGGCTGTCGCCCCTAGATCTGTAAAGGCAGAGCGTTCTACAACGCTCATTTTTTCCTGGCCGTTTAGTGTGATAATAGGCTTTTCCCGGTCAATGTTCGTGATTTCTACCTGCTTGACCGTTTCATTTCCTACGTAATCCTGCACATAATAGCTCACCCATCCGTTCTCTAGTACCTCAAGCTGATCACTCCAAGGCTCACCCTTTGTTTGAAAATAAGTAACATCATGCTGCCCAAAGGCAAGCTTGCGTTCTACTAATGGACTTTGAGAGTAAACCGAAGCTGTCACCGTTATCCTTTCTTGAGTAGGTACAGTGGGTGACACGATGAGCCGGATGACAGGGACTTCTTTGAATATATTTGTGATTTCAAATGTTTCAACCTGC
Organism: Bacillus horti; assembly: GCF_030813115.1. NCBI lineage: Bacteria > Bacillati > Bacillota > Bacilli > Caryophanales > Bacillaceae > Caldalkalibacillus > Caldalkalibacillus horti. Next base: position 31,057 of record NZ_JAUSTY010000011.1, read on the forward strand.
TTGTTTCCAGCTGCGTCCTCTGCGTAGACCGTGTACCAACCGTTTAGCTCCACCTCAAAGGTGTCGACAAAATCAATACCCTCTGTATCAAAATAGGATAGGAGCTGCTCACCTAAAGCCCACTTTTGCCTGAGAACAGGGCTTGCGCTGTAAACATCTGCCGTCACCGTAACGTTCTGATTCGTTGGGAGCTCAGTAGAAAGACGTAAATGAGTCTCAGGAACGTCTCTATCTATTGTACTCACATGAAATGATAGCACTGCCCCATTACCGGCAGCGTCCTGTACATAAATGGTGTAAGCTCCATTCTCATCCACAGTAAACGAATCACTGAAAGCTGTGCCCCCACCATTCAGAAAGAAGGCCTCGACCTGTTCCCCAGTACTCCATTTGTATATGGAGAGTTCACCTGAGTTATCCTGAGCGGATACGGTAACGGTGATCGTTCCATTCGTCCATGTAGCTGGAGACAGTATGGGCTCATCTATGGTCGGCTTTTCATAATCGTAGTTTGTAACCTCAATGCTTACTACAACCTCATAACCTGCGTTATCTTTGATATATACCGTATACCAATCATTCTCATTTGCTGTGAACTCTATATCATCAAGGGGTATTCCGGCGTCTATGAAATAAGGAATTTCTTGCTCACCCTTAGCCCATTTCTGTTCTGCTATGCCACTACCGTTATCCATGATATGAGCTTGAACACGAATCGGCTCGTTCGTCCACGTATTTGTTTCCAGAGATAAGCTGACACTAGAGCTTGTTTTAAATATATGACTGATCTCAATAGTCTCTACACATTCATTCCCAGCGTTATCCTTGGCATAGACCGTATAGCTGCCATTTTCAGAAACTATAAAGGCTTCCCCGTCTAAACTAGTTCCTTCATTTAAAAAATAGGAAGCATCTTGCTCTCCAGCCGCCCATTTGCTCAGAGCAATCCCGCTTTCGGAATCTGAAATGTCTGCTCTAATTATTACATCCTCTTTAGTTGCTACTGTGGTGGAGGGCGTTAAGCTAATGATAGGCGGAGTGGTATCTAGGTTCCTAATCGTTATTTGTTGAACTACCCCATTCCCAGCCCAGTCCTCGGCGTACACCGTGTACGTCCCGTTTGCAGTTACAGGAAAAGAATCACTAAATCCAGTTCCTTCACCGTTTTGAAAGAAAGCTTCATTCTGTGCGCCTAATGCCCACTTGACAACTTTAATGCCACTCAGATCATCGGAAGCTACAGCAGAAATTTGAACAGCTTCTGAGGTCCACCCTGTTGGGTTATGGCCTAACGTCAAAGTGGGGGCAACCGTGTCTATATTAGTGATCTCAATTATTTGTACCGTTTCATTTCCCGCTCGATCCTTAGCGTACCACGTATACCTCTGGTTCTTTGAAGCGGTAATTGTATCTCCCTCGACGATGTGCCCGCCATCTCCAAAATAAGAGGTATCTCTTTCCCCTTCAGCCCATTTTTGTATAGCTACTCCACTCCCCATGTCGCTTACGTGGCCAGTGACCACAACGACATCGTTCGTCCAATCTGTTGTGGATGGAGTTAGGATGATTGCAGGTGGAGTCTGATCAATGATCACAGAGCTATCATCTGTGGTACCCGTTACAGTCTCTTGACTATCGTCTATAGGATCCCGATATACGAGGCTAAAGGAAACCTCCCCTTCGTTCACTACTGGACTCACTATGAAAGAAGCCCTCCATACTTTCCCACTGGGATCTGTTGTTGTAGCTGGTACGGACTGCCCAGCCATAGTAACGCTAGGTGCGTGTAAGGGAAAAAGGGAAGTAAAGGAAAGGATGACCTCATCCCCTATTTTAGCAAAGCTGGGGTTTGAAGCATCTGAACTTATCGTAACAGCTTGGATGACTTCAACGTTAAGGGGGAAGCTGGAGTGTGACCGGCTGTAGTCCAACGTTTTGAGCTCTCCTCCCCATTCGACTTGATAAGAGCTCAAGGTAGCCCATAAAGCATTTGCAGGGACCTCCGAGCCCCTCTGCACCGTAAGCCCATCTACACTGTAAGCATATTCTTGATTTTGTAGAGGGTTCCCCTCGCCGAACCCTCCATCAAAGTTGCTAACAGTCAACCACCTGACATCTGCAGGGAAATCGCTCCAGTTGTTTAGCTCTATAAATCGTTTTTCTGTAGTGATCCCATCCCTGCTGAAATAAAATTCTACCCCTTCATTTAACTGACTGGAAAAGGGTGCAATGGTAACCCAGCGCGCATTACTAGGTATCTGATCCGGATCTGCATATGTGACGCTTGTTCCGTCACTATAACCGTGCATAATATTTGCAAAACCAGATGGTAAGTAGACAATATCTCTTAGAAACTGAGCCTGGACCTGTGCGGCAGAGACGCTGTTGCCAGGCATGAATAGCGTGGATGCTAGTGTCCCCAAAAGCACCATTAAAATGATGCAGCTTATTATTTTTTGCGTTAGCTGGTTAATTTTTTCTTGACTCCTTTCGGTTATATTTATACATAGTTTCTTTTTGCAAAAGGTTAGAAACAAAAGGTGCTTAACCAGATGCTGGTAAGGAAGAACAAGGAAGACCTCTACGCCCTCCACTAAAATTGTAGAGGTTCAAAATTAAATAATGTATCCCCCATTGTAGGGATATTTTAAAAACCTGAGCTAGGAAGCTGAGAAAATAATCAAGCCCATAAAAGAGAGGGAGCCGAATGGCTCCCTCTGCTGTTTACAATTTTACACTTTTCAGTTCTTCCCTTTTTGGATCCTAAGCAAAGACTAGACTGTCATAATTACGATGTACTCTGATTCGCAAACGACTATTTTGCTCAATCAATCTCCGCATCACCCGTCGCAATCGGATTATCCTTATAGCTAATCCAATCACTCCAGCTTCCAAGATACAGCTTAGGCTTTAACCCAACCTCATCAAAAGCAATTAAATTAGCACAAGCGGTTACCCCAGAGCCACAGTAAACAACCAGTTCTTTATCGCTCTGTAAATACTGAAGCAATCGCTCCTCCTGTTGCTCCTTCGCCTTCCAGCGACCTTGTTCAAGGCTATCCATCCAGAAAGCACTCTCCGCACCAGGGATGTGACCACCTACTGGATCAATCGTTTCATTTTCTCCACGATAACGGTCAGGAGATCGAGAATCTATGATGGTTACTCCTATGTCATTCAACCTCTTCTTTACATCCTCCATCCCATACAACAAATGCTGCTGAACATTAGGGACAAAGGTTTTCTTTTCGGGAGTTTTTGCTTCAGTTCCCGTTCCAGTCGAAATAGGATATCCGTTATCCTTCCATTTCCCGTAGCCTTGATCTAAAACATATACTTTTTCATGACCTAAGTATTTCAATAAGAACCACAGACGCGCTGCCATCGCTCCCCCTTGAGCATCGTAAGCAACCACCGTTTTACTTTGGTCAATTCCCTTTTCTCCAAACGTTTTACTTAGAGCTTCAACATCGGGCAATGGATGCCTTCCACCATGCTCCGATTTTGGACCAGATAGGTCTGAATTTAAGTGAAAGTAAACAGCACCTTTAATATGGTCTTGGTCATACTGCTCTTGACCCAACTGAGCGTTACCTAGATCAAATCGACAATCAGCTACAACCACAGCTTCATCCTCTAAATGCTCAAGTAGCCAGTCCCGTGTGACGATGTTTTTAAACATTAGTAAAACCCACCCCCAACGTATCTCTAACCTTTTGAAGAGTTTCATTGGCTACTTTCCTAGCTTTTTCAGCGCCGTGCTGCATCAATTTATCTAGTTCCTCGGACTGATAGTAATACTCATACTTCTCTTGGAAAGGCTTAAGCATATCGACTACTACCTCTGCCACCTCTGTCTTAAGAGCTCCGTAACCCTTACCAGCAAAATGCTCCTCTGCTTCAGCCATGCTCTTATTAGTAATGGAAGAATAGATCGTCAGTAGGTTACTAACGGCTGGTTTGTTCACGGCATCAAAGCGAATTTCATTCTCTGAATCAGTAACGGCACGTTTGATTTTCTTTTCTACCGTTTTTAGATCATCTAATAAAGAAATATAGCTACCTTCTACAAGGCTACTTTTAGACATTTTACTCGTAGGCTCCGTTAAGGACATGATTCTTGCCCCGAACTCTGCAATCATTGGTTCAGGAATCACAAAAGTCTCTCCGTAGCGTTGATTGAAGCGTTGCGCTAAATCTCGTGCTAGCTCAAGATGCTGCTTCTGATCATCTCCAACTGGAACATGTGTAGCATTGTACAAAACAATATCTGCTGCTTGTAAGGATGGGTACGTAAACAGCCCTGCTGGAATACTCTCTGCTTCCTTAGACTTTTCCTTGAATTGAGTCATACGTTCAAGCTCACCCATATAGGACGTTGTGATCATAATCCATCCAAGCTCTAAGTGTGCCGATACGTCAGATTGGGCAAATAAGGTTGCCTTTTCTGGATCAATCCCTACCGCTAAGTAAGTCGCGGCAAGCTTTCTTTTGTTTTCTCTTAGCTGTTCTACATTGCGAGGTAAAGTAATCGCATGATAGTCTACAATACAGAAATAACATTCCTCTTCCTCCTGCAAACGAACAAAATGCTGCAAAGCCCCAATGTAGTTACCTAGAGTTAATGTTCCGCTCGGTTGAATTCCTGATAAAATTCTCTTCTTTGTCACTGTTCTTCAAGCTCCCTTCAATACTCTTCTTTATTAAGTTTTTTTGCTAACTAATCTGTTTCCTGTTAAACAAAAAGCTAAAAAACAAAAAGGGCTCCCCATCCATATAAAAAGGACGAGGAACCCGTGGTGCCACCTTTATTAGTTGTTTGTACCTCCTGCACAACGATCAAACTGCTCTTCAATCCGATACTGTCAATCACTGGCTATACAAACTACAACCTACCAGAGAAAGATCGTACGTTTAAAGTTCACTGTCAGGAGCTTTCTACAACTCACTTCATCTTCACATTGCTCAGAAGCCCATTCGGCGTAATTCGCATACTGATTCGCAGCGCCCATCAGCTCTCTGAAATGCTCCTCACACTTACTTTTCTCCATCATCGCGTGCTATGTTAAATTGACTATTTAGAACGGTTTGTTTTTTCAAAGTTTAGTCCATAATACGTTAGTAAAAAAGGTTGGGCTTAGATTTAAAAGTTATATTATCAGTACTTCCCCAAAAAAGCAAGAGTAATTTTCATTATCTACTCTCATTACTACTGTCTAACCCAATTGAGGGCATTATGTCTGCCTTTTTAGAGAATATGTACAAGTTATTGGAGGCGTCTTACTGATTTTGAGCAAAAATCAATTCCATTCTCTATCCATTCTTGAGGACAGCAGCCAACTCTGCTCCTCTACACCTCCAATATCTCCAACAGCCTTGTATAATTTCATTAAGGTAAAGTACGTTTCCTCCACATCAGGAAGTAGTTGTTGAACAATTCTATACACCTGAATAGCCTTTTCCGCCATTCCGTGTTCAATATATAGTCTCCCCAAGTTTCTTGCCTGGATTAACCACAACAATCGAAGCCGTTCCCGTTCGTGTTCCGCCCATAAATAATCGTACTCTCCAAAATAATTACCGTCAAACTGCTTAAAGATACGCTCGTGCTCTTTAATATGCTCAAGATGTGGAACACCTAATTGTTTCAGTCTGTTCTCCCATTCATCCACATCCACTCGTGCGTTCCCGATAATCAGTTTGTATCCAGACTCTAAATCCCCGCTACTGATCGATATCGTCTCCAGTCCGATTCGTTTCAACGTTTGACGAATATGATAGATGGTGGTGTAAAGCTGCTGGGATGCCCTTGACACTTCAAGGTTAGGCCACAAAAGCTCGATAATCGTACTTCTGTCAATGGTTCGCCCACGGTAATGCAACAGATAGGCAAACAACTCCTGCGCTTTGCTTGTTCGCCATTTGATCGTTTGAGGCTCCACTCCGGGAAGCTGGTACCGAATCTGGTTAAAACAATAAATAAATGGTGTTTGTACCCCGTGGATATGGTTAGCTTTTCTTTTTTTAAATCTCCCCTGCAAACGTTCTATGGTTCGTCGCAAACGATCTGTCTGCACAGGTTTCATAATGTAATCTAAGGCATGAAGATCAAAAGCTTGTACCGCATAGCGATCGTAAGCAGTAACAAAGACGATTTCTACATCGGGCAGGCGCGTCTGGATCTGTTCCCCCAGCTTTAAACCATCAATCTCAGGCATACGAATATCTAGAAATATAGCATCAGGAAGATGTTTGGTCGCAATCTCAAGCACTTTGTACGGATCCGAGCATGTTTCCACAATTTCTACTCCATCTATATCACGTTCGAATATTTGCTTGAGCTGCTTCAGAGCCAGTTGCTCATCATCCACAAGTATGGCTCTCATTAGGATCCCCTTTCTCTTCAGACTACTTTCATGATAAGTTTACCATTTTTTGTTGAATTTTGTCGATAAGTCTGAGCCCTATATTTAGATGTTAATGTCATAACGAAGCTCTAACGAAAATGGGAACGGTCTTCTTCGGGAATTCTTCCCTAAAGGCCATGGCTTCGCTCAGAGCACCAACGAAGAGTTAACTGAAGACTTCCGTCTCATTAACCATCGCCCTCGTAAAAGTCTAGTTGGAGGTCCGCTCACTAACGCTTTCATGGATGAACTGTCGCACTTAGCTTGACAATCCGTCATTATTCAAAAAAAATGCGTTCTCCTAGGGAGAACGCGATATGTAGTAGCTTGACTCCGTGTTTCAACATCGTCATGTACGCTTTCGGGCGACCACCGCTAATCGGCCATCTTCAGTTGAGTATTCACACGTTGACAGAACAATAAGCTTGTCGCCATACTGAGCTGTCACGCCCGTATCGTATAGTGCGAGTTTTTTGATGTTCTGAATGTACGAGTCAAACTCGTCGGACGTTTCTACCTTCTCAATCTGGTAGTATTTAAAAACGTCGTCCGTTTGGCGATAAACCTTTGAAAGAATAACAGCAACAATTTCATATTCTTCCTTCTCGTAAAGCGTACTGAACTGGAGCGTAGCATGTTCCTTATAGTAGCTTTCTTTCTTGTACTTCATCAGATCAGCAAACATCACGCCGCTTTTCATATGATGCCCGTGAATCAGCAAAATGTCCGAACCGTTTATCCGACTATGTGCGTCCAAAAAGGGGAGTCCATTTTTGTTTTTCTTTTTATCGAAATCATGGTTTAGATAGTATTGCGAATCTTGTTGGTTCTGCATAATCGGGTAATTAATTCGGGTGCCGGCAATTTCCAGCCAGCCGACGATGTCCGGGTTTCTCCTGTAAAGCTCTTGAAATTCAGGGAGCATAACCGGCTCATGCGTCTTCGTGAAAAAAGGGGAGGGTGTTGCGGCATTCTCCCCTTTGTCTGACTCTTTTTTCCAGATTTCTGTTAGTTCTTTCATCTGCCGCTGCTCCTCATAATCCTGCAGGAGAATTCGCGCAACATTGATGAGAGAAAAAACCAACAGAAGGAAGGAAATGACGATAAGAATTTTTTTGATTTTGCTCATTTTCTTACCGCCTTTCCGGTTACAGAATGTGCTTTCTCTTCTTGCTAGTGAGCAGACAGAACCCGATCACAATCAAGGACATCAATGCCAAAGCTAAATAGAAGATTGGCGATGTGCTATTATCTCCTGTTTTCGGAACATTGTCCAGCTCGTTGTTACCGTTGTCAGTTCCGCTATTACCATCGTAGGTATCGTTGTTGCCATTGTCGGTTCCGCTGTTATCATTGTCGGTATCGTTGTTGCCGTTGTCGGTTCCGCTGTTATTATTGTCGGTATTGTTGTTGCCGTTGCCGGTTCCGCTGTTATCATTGTCGTTTTCGTTGTTGCCGTTGCCGGTATCGTTGTTGCCGTTGTCGATTCCGCTGTTATCATTGTCGGTATCGTTGTTGCCGTTGTCGGTTCCGCTGTTTCCATTGTCGGTATCGTTGTTACCGTTGTCGGAGCCCCCACCAGAACGAATCGGTTTCATTGGCACGTCATATTTTACAATGTCAAAATCGACAGAAATCGTATCGCTCCTGTGCGTCTCGTAGCCGTCCTTCGTTACGATCAGATAGTAATCCGCTTCAGGAAAAACCATGTATGCATAGAAGCCATTTGCGTCGCTATCCTGCTCGGGGCTCTCGTTGTCGTATGGCGGGAAATTCGGAACCGAAGGAAGCGTTACTTTCGTATCCGGAATGCGGCCGTTATCTCTATTGCGCTGCGTATCCGCATAATACAGTGTAACTTTGGCTCCGTCAATTTTCTTGCCAGTGATAGCATCTCCTGTCGTTTCATCATAAACCGTACCGTAAGGGTCAACCAATTCCTCGGAAATATTCAGCTCTCCATTGGCTTTCACGTCCAGTTGCGTCACTCTGAAGAGCAGTTCCTCACCGATCTCAGCTTTATAACGAACTTCCATTGTGTACTTCTGCTCGCTTAGCCCTTCCACGGAGAAAGTGCCGTTCGAAGCCATCGGAAATGCCTTGGGACGACCGTTTTCCCTTATATAATTGCCGTCCTTGTCCTTCAAATAGATGCGCATCTGGCTGGTAAACGAATCGTTGAATAGCTCTGTTGTTCCATCCAGCTGCTTGAATAGAACGATCCCTACCGCCGTAATGTCCGCTGGAACGGTTTCGTCCTTCACGCTGCTGTCCACATTGGCCTTCTGCGTGAACGGGATAGAGACATCCTTCCCGCCTACCTGATATATCTTCGTATACGTGATCGTATAGTCGGTATCCGCCTCAGCAGGAACTGAATATTCACCCTTCTCATTTGTCCAAATCGTCTGCTGCTCGTCGTTCTTCTTGTTCGTCACGATGATTTCCGCGTTCGGAATGACTTCACCTGTGTTGTTGTCACGCAACACGCCTTCCAGATATGGTCGGGTATTGACAAAGTGTGCTTCGGCCACTTTTTTCTCCGGAATGGTGCCTGTGCGAACGAGACTTTCAGGATCCGTCACATAGCCCTCTTCCGTATAATCATCCTGGGTCACCATATACTCGAGATACGTCGGAAGTTCTTGCACAACGAGCGTCTGGCCATCTGTAAGCTCGAAGGTCTCCCCGCTCTTGATCGAGCCTTTGCTGCCGTCCGACTTCTCATAGGAGTAGGATCCGTTCGCTCCCTCGCCTGTGAAGGTAACCGTGTACTTGAACGGCTTCTTCTTGTCGTCGTCTTTGCCTTTAACCGTGTTGCTGATTAGCAGGCCGCCCTTCAAGACTCGCACGTTCGTGAACGGGGCATCTTCATCTTCGCCCTCCATGACCCCGGTATAATACCGTTCCTCTGGAATGGTCACGTATTCATCGGCTGTGTAGTCCTTCTGGGTAACTGTGTATTTCAGATCCTCAGGCAGACCCACAATTTCCAGTGTCTCTCCATCCTTGAGTGTGAAGGAATCGCCTGACTTGATCGTGCCTGGTGTACTCGTCTCGCTATCCGACTTGGTATACGCGTAACTTCCAGCCTTGCCTGCTTCTTCAAAGATGACGGTGTACTCGAACTCCTTCGTCTTGTCGCCGCCGTTGCCCATAACCGTGTTGCTGATCGTCAGCTTGTTGACGGTCCGTTCATTGGTGAAGTCCGCTTCGCGATCGACACGAGCCATAACCCCCTCATCGGACAATGCCACAGGGGTAGTCGCGTAGCCGTAGTTCTTGTAATCGTCCTGGGTGATCGTATACTTCAAATTCTCTGGAAGATCCTTAATTTTAAAGGTCTCACCATGCTTGAGCTCGAAGGTATCGCCGGATTTGACCGTGCCCGTCGTGCCGTCTGAATGCTCATAATTGTAGGTTCGACCCTTCCCTGTACCGTCAAAGGTCACCGTGTACTTAAACGGCTTGTCCGATTCTGCGCCGTCCCCCGTGACGGTATTGCTAACAGTCAAATCGTTAACGTATCGCTCGTTGACAAAATCCGCCTTGTGGTCACCTTTATTCACGATTGTTCCGGACAGCTCTCTCGTCACCGGCATGGTCGTGTAACTGTCTGGAGTATAATCTTTCTGGGTTACCGTATAGCCCAGATCTGCAGGCAATGCCGGGAGCGTCATTGATTCCCCGTGCTTGAGGGTAATCCTGTCTCCACTCTTAATCTTGCCAACCGTATTATCCGACTTCTGATAGGTGTACTCGCCATCCTCTCCCTCGCCGGTGAAGGTCACGGTGTATTCAAAATCCTTGGAAGAATCGCTGCCGTTTCCTTCCACTTCATTACTGATGGTCAGCTTTCCTTGCGCCGGCGTAGGCACGACCAGCTGATTATTCACATCTACCTTAATCCCGTCCACCCAGATGGGCTTCCCAGGAGTATTTCCTACATACACCTGATAAACTCTTGTAGTTGGCAGCCAAGTATTTGTGTCAATATAGGTTTCCTTTAGCTCATAATAGCCTGGATCTGGGAATAGCAGATTAAGGTTACCTTCGCTATTGGTTGTTCCTTTTGTAGCTTCGGTTCCGTCATCTTTCTTATACAGTGTAAACTGTACCCCCTGCAGCGGATTACCGTCGGGGTCCACCTTTTTCAGTGGTAGTAGAGCATTGGAACCTGAACTGCCGGCTACGTCCGAACTGTCTAGCGTGCTTTCACTTTTTGCACTGATAGATTCCAGCTTATCATCACCCACCAGCTTTACCTCGTTGCCCATTTTGTCTCCGGCTTTCGCTTTAGATGGATCCACCTCTGTTTGGTACACAAACTGGTAAAACTTATTAGGGTCATTCATTTTGAATTCTAGAACTGTAGTGCCTTCTACGCCTGGTGCAGCTTCTATTTGTACTTCAGCATTCGGGTCGCTTAGATCCAGTGCTGCGCCCTCTCGTTCCAGAGCACCGCTGGGAGTCAGTTTAGCCGGATAAACTGCCATGCTGGGAGCTGTTAGCACGAGCTTGCCGTCTACATCATAGCGCAGGTTCATGTTAGCGCCGATCGTATCCTGCAAATACACACCCTGCTCCAGATTAAATGGAGGCGTATAGTTTACTGTCCATTCCAGCACGCCCGGCGTCGGCTTGCTTACCGATTTGCTTAATGTCTGGATCGGGACGATTACCTTACGCTGTTCAGTGACCGTCTTCTCCACACCGCCCCATGTCATATGGAGGTCGGCTTTGTTATATAGCACCTGTCGGTCTGTCCCGTTTGTGATGTATTCCTCCAGATATTTCTCCAGAGCAACATTGGAAGGTCTTGCCTTCACCAGAATGACATAAGGCCCCTCCAATTTGGAGAAGGTGAAGGTGCCTACGTTGCCGCTATGAGAGAAACTCACCACATGAGCAGGGTCATTCGGCTCGATGATTGATACAGCGTTGTTTCGAACTCCATAGCCAGTGTCGCTGCCATTGTCCGAATAACCTTTCCAAAGCTCAAAATCCTTCCCCTCGGAAAACGGAACGAACTCCCAGCCCTCCGGCAGGGTGTCTACCAGTCTATTGTCGCTGATCACTCGACTTCCGCCATCTTTCGCCATTTCGTCCGTATTGTAGCCCGGCATATTGACGCCTAGGCGGAAGGTAACCGTCTTGGTTGTACGGTCATAACCGGCCAATGTGTATTCGTCGCCGCTTGATGAACCATCCCAACCGATATAGCGGTGAACGTCGTTCGGGATATACCATGTGTCAGTCGTCCCGTCGTCCTTAATAGGATAGGATGCTGTAAGCATATCCTTGTTCAGCATACGCAGGTGAAGATTGATACTGTTTTGTGCTTGTTTTACGGTTTCGCCGTCAAAGAGCAAAGCCCGATTCCAGCGTGTTCTCTCTGCAATAATATCCTGTTTGAAGAGAATGTCCGTGTTGGTCTCAAGTGCACGAAATTTGAAGGAAGTAGCTTTGTCGGTGGTGTATCCGGTCACCTTGATCAAATCAGCCACCACTTCACCGTTCACGGTTAAAGGTATAACCTTCATGGTTAAGTCGTTCGCATTCGTAACACCATTCAAGGTTCCCTCATGATACTTCTTCCAAAGCTGTGCAATGTTTACATTTGCTTTAATTTTTGCAATGGTTTCTGCATTCACTTCGTCGGTTTCATCCACAGCGTTATCCAGAACGTTCAAATCTCCGCCATGCACCAATACATCGTATACGACCGCATCTGGAAGGGCATACTGTGGCGTTAGATTAACGGTCCACGTGATGCCGCCTAGGTTGAAATCCTCCATTGAAATAGTGCCACCTTTTGTAAAAGTGTGCGCGCCAATGGTAACAATTGCCTCGTCAGTAACTGCTAAAGGTCTTAAATCAGTGGTTACATCATTATTCTGAATGCCGTCTGGTGTATCCAAAGCCCAGTTGGCACGTGGATCGATTCTGAACTCGGAACCGCTTTCTACTTTGGACTTAATAATCAGTTGAACTCTACCGTCGATATTCCCGAAGGAGTATACACTGTCCCCATCCGGAGTAATCGACATTTCTTCAGATGCCACACCATTCTCCCATGTCTGCCATGTGGCAGAGGTAAACTCCAGCCCTGCAGGTAGTACATTTGTGATGGTAAGGTTTTTTAAACCTTGCTTGTTATATTGGTTTACATTGACTGTCCATGTAATAGTCTCATTGGGATGATCATAAGAGGCGGATGCTTGAATCCAGTCGGGTGCAAGCCACGTTTCCCGTGCTGCACTGGCTATTACATCAGCACTCCCAGCTCTCAGTTCTACTTTTGGGTCGAAACGCTGTCCGCCATTTCGTCCGGGATCGATTCCCACGGCCCGGTACTCTTTATAATACAAATCCTTATGAAACCATGCTCGATACTCGACCTGTGGATCCACCCCTGTTCCTAGCGGAAAGATGTAGCTCAAACCGCCATCTGCATCTATGGTTGGCTCTACCGTAGCGCCGTTTACCTTGAAGGAGCCCGGTATATAGACCATACGGTAATCGGAAGGCTTCGTATAGAAAGTCATCTCATCCAGCGGCAGCTTGATTGTTGGATCAAGCACATCAAAAGAGGATGGAGTTGACTGGAAGGTCAAATAACCATCCTGATAGGCTGGCACGGTCACATACCACCATGTCCAGCTCCCATTCTTTGGCCAGTTGTTACCTGTCAAGTTGATGCTGTATGCCGGCGTAACATCCGGGTTTTTTAGCTGGTAGTTTTCCCCGAAAATGAAAGTGTCCTTTGACTCACCATGTTCTAAGCCTGTTACATCCGAGTTAGCGGTGGTTTCAAAGCCGAAGCTAACCCCTCGACCGACACCATTGAAAAAGCCATCATCGCCATCAAAAACAATCCTGATGCTATTCGGTGTGAAATAGGCAATGCCAAGCTGTTTCACGCCACTTTCAGTTGATGCCATCAAGGGTCTAGTAGCCGTTGGCAACACCACTTCCTTGAAGTAGTCATCCCTTTTCAGCTCGATCCAGTCACCCTTCTGAATGTATAGGTCTGGATCCGCATTAGTCGGATCGGCGTCATCACCATTCACTGGCACCTTTAGACCTTCCGACTTAAGCGTGAATGGCTGTCTGCCTTGGATAGTGCCGCCAGGAACAACGGCTTGGTTATCCTGCACCACCTCTAGCGGAAAGGGCTCGTTCGCTCCCATAAACAGCGCCGTTTTGTCCTCTGGACCAGCCGCTAAAGCCACCGAGCCGGTGACCTCCAGTGCAACAGGCCCGTCTGGCGCATCGTACACCGCCTCAGTTACCGACTCGGTCGGCGAGCCGTCCTCACTGACATCGACTGGTGCGCTCTCCGCATATACAGGAGCAGAGAACGTCACTGCTTGTAAAATAAGCATAACCGCCAGACAGAAAGACAGCACAGTTTTGCTTACACTGTGTTTTCGTTTCAATGCCAAATTCCCCTCCATTTCGCGAATTTTTTGTCGACAGCAAGATCATCTGCCCCATATAGCGCAAAATCGAATAGACATATGCTATTTGCTTGACCTCAGTAGCCCTGCACATCTTCGAAATCTTGCGTAATTTCAGATGACCGAGCAGGCTCCTTGGGTGTGCAGGCGATTAATCAATGCTTAATAACTTTCCTCTCTCCCCCCTCCGTCGACCATTTTCGCCAATCAAATACTGAAAAACCACAGAATACGCCAAGTTTATACAGCGTATTTAACTACTATACTACCAAGGCCTATACAAAACCTATACATAGCAATCGAGTGAGGAGGGTATGAAAAGTGAAGCTGAACCCTAGAAACTTACGTTTCCATGGTCTATCCACCGCACTCTTCTCTTGGTTGACCTTTAGTTATAGTTTCCTCTCAATGAATGTCGTAATTGAACTCATCACTCTTTCGCCTGATTTTCTTGTTTTGACATAGATGTTGGCATCATCTGCGTAACGTACAAAGTGATGACCCCTCTTCTCTAATTCTTTGTCTAATTCATCTAAGACAATATTTAGAAAGAAGAGGATTTTGCGTGGACACCCTTGTCTTAAGCTAATAGCTACTACTGCTTTCGCTATTCGGGACTTGAACCCTAGAGATAGCGCACATGCTGGCGCACAAAATAGCCCCTCTGTCTGAGACAGAGGGGCTAACGGCTGTATCCAATATTTTTCATCCAAATTAAATATGAGTTGTTGACCTCGAATTATTAGGGGGAAAATATCATTCTCTCAATATCTATCATCCTTAATACTTATCAGCCATATACGACGTGTTGGTGAAGTCCTGCATGTAGTCAAACGACCGCAATCGTGTCGCGAAACACCTTGCGCTGGGAGCTTTGTACACGGTACGATCCTGCGGAGTTATGTAAGAGAAATAACTCGTTGAGTAATAGCAATAAAGAGCTCAGCTGTTTTATTTAACTCAGTAATAGGCATTCTCTCCTGCTTTGTATGAATATGCTCATAGCCTATCGCTAGATTTACAGTAGGAATACCATGACCTGCTATCACGTTAGCATCAGATCCACCACCACTTGATAATAGCTTAGATTCACGACCAATCTCCTTAGCTGCCTTTTGAGCAATTTGTACAACAAGGTCTTGATCAGAATACTTAAATCCTGGATACATCACAGCAATCTCCACGTCAGCAGAAGTTCCATTATCCTTAGCCACTTGCTCAAATACTCGCTTCATGTCCTGAACTTGGGCTTCCATTTTTTCTGTTACAAGACTTCTAGCCTCGGCAAAAATATCTACACGATCACAAACTACATTTGTAGCTCCTCCACCCTCAAAACGTCCGATATTTGCTGTCGTTTCCGAATCGATACGTCCTAGTTTCATTTTAGAGATTGCTTGGCTAGCTACCTGAATCGCACTGATACCATCCTCTGGATTAACACCAGCATGAGCGGATTTTCCGTAAATCGTCGCCTTTACCTTTGCCTGAGTTGGTGCCGCTACAATGATATGACCAACTGGACCATTGCTATCAAAGGCAAAGCCTAACTCAGCTTTTAAATGCTTAGGATCGAGCGCCTTCGCTCCTACTAAGCCAGATTCCTCTCCTGCTGTAATGATCAATTGAATATCTCCATGTGGTAGATTGTTTTCCTTCAACACTTTAATTCCTTCTAGCATCGCAGCAAGACCTGCTTTATCATCACTACCAAGAATCGTCGTTCCATCTGAAACCACATAACCATCTTGAATAGAAGGTTTAATTCCGTTACCCGGTGCCACAGTGTCCATATGAGAAGTAAAATAAATACACGGTGCCTCAGTATTCCCCTTAAGGAAAGCAATAATATTTCCATGACCATGACCAGTTATAGCCTTAGAGTCATCCTCAAAGACCTCTAGACCAAGTTCATTTAGCTTATCTATAAGTACTTTCCCTATCTCAGCTTCATGCTTTGTTTCACTATCAATTTGTACTAATTCTAAAAATTCATCTAATAAGCGTTGTTCATTAACCATTCCATAATCCCTCTTTCTTTCATTCTACAACTCTAACGTTACATATACTAATACTATACCATAAGTACCTCTTTTTATAATAAAATGATAGGGGTACAACTAGACTTCCTAGAAGTATTATATGCATATGATCACATAGTTCACTACTCTAAACTACTCTGTTAAACAGGGGTGATTCAAATTTATCAAGAAGCTCAAAGATTAAAAAATGACATTCATAAAATTGTAAAGTTGTGTAAAATTCTAAATGATGCTGGTGATGAGTTACTTCCCTTTTATAGAGAAGGGGATAAGGAATCGTTACCAGCAGACCTATATAAGAATTATTTAGACTGTAAACAAATCCTACATAACAGACTTTCACTTCTTACCAGAGAAGAACTTATTTTGTTGAGATCTATTCATGGTATTGGAAGCAGCGAAAGAGGCTACCGCCAATATGCAGATCATAGAGAACCTGAAATTATTGTGATACCTATTACATCATCACATCAAGAACTGCTTGAAAAATACTCAAAATATCTTGTTTACCAACCCAAGGAAAAGCTAATTAAATACTTTACCGAACGAAGATCGACTTCAGAATTATTGTTGCAAGGGCTAGACGTCTTAGACTTAAATGAATAGTTTTAGAAGATTACAATGCTAAATATTAATAAATATATAAAAGGAGTACAAAGATATGGTTGTAGAAATTCATTGTGCCCATACACAGTTTTATTATGAGTTCAGTGATGATTTAGCTGAGCAAGCTTATGAACTACAATTAGAATTTGATGAATGGCTTAGGAATGTGGAGGGAAACCATCCTTTTAAACAATATTGGGAAATGATTGATCCAGATGGAACTATATCCTTTGCTGGTTATGTAAACAGCTTCGGTCCAGATGAATTTGTAGCGTGGTTAAATATAGAAAAGTTTAAAGATGAGGTAGCCAAAGCTATTGACCTTCCCGATTTTCCAGCATCGGTATCCATCTACTTTTAAATAGTTAAAAACTGCCATATTACTGAAGAGAATTTGCTCAAGTATTTCTTGCTTAGACTTGATTACTTTCTCATTACGGCAGTTTTTTTATTTTTTACTCACATTTTCTCGTATTTTATTAAAGCCAAAAACATCTGATGCTGCTCTTATCCGTTATGTTATAACGGAATATTCCCATGCTTTTTAGAAGGGCGAGGCTCCTTCTTGTTCCTTAGCATTTCAAGACTTTCGATCAGCTTCTTCCGTGTTTCTCTAGGATCAATCACATCATCCACCATCCCATTAGACGCCGCTATGTACGGATTAGCAAATTGCTCTCGATACTCTTGTATCTTAGTGGCCCTTGTGGCAACTGGATCCTCACTCTGATTAATTTCCTTAGCGAAGATAATATTAGCTGCACCCTCTGGTCCCATCACTGCGATTTCAGCATTAGGCCACGCGTACACAACATCCGCACCGATAGCCTTACTATTTAAGGCTACATACGCCCCGCCATAAGCTTTACGAGTAATAACCGTAATCTTAGGCACCGTTGCCTCCGAATAAGCGTAGAGGATTTTAGCTCCATGGCGAATAATCCCCCCATGCTCCTGCTTGATTCCAGGGAAAAAGCCAGTTACATCCTCAAACGTAATTAAAGGTATGTTAAAGCAGTCACAAAAACGGATGAAACGAGAGAGCTTATCTGCTGAATTTATATCTAATCCACCAGCCATGACCTTTGGTTGGTTGGCTATGATTCCTACAGACTCACCATTGATTCTGCCAAATCCGACCACAATGTTTTTGGCAAAGGAAGCATGGACCTCCATAAAATCTCCTTGATCCACAATGAGTTCAATGACCTTTCTAACATCATAGACCTTCGTCCCTTCAATAGGAACCGCGTCAAGTAATTCTTCAACCCAGTCCCTTGAATCGTTTGTTTCTTGGGAAGGCGGCTTTTGTTCATTGTTTTGTGGGAGATAAGGAATAAGTCGTCTTACTTCCTCTAAAGCGGCCGGCTCACTTGAAGATGTAAAATGAGCGTTGCCACTAGTTGAAGCATGGACATTAGCTCCACCTAATTCTTCGGAAGTAATCCTTTCACCCGTAACAGATTCAATGACTTTTGGACCAGTGATAAACATCTGACTTGTCTTCTCCACCATAAACACGAAATCAGTAATCGCTGGAGAATACACCGCTCCTCCGGCACAAGGACCCATAATAACAGAGATTTGAGGAATCACTCCCGAATAAATAGAGTTTCTATAAAAAATATGACCATATCCGTCTAAAGAAACAACACCCTCCTGAATGCGAGCGCCGCCAGAATCATTCAGCCCGATAATTGGAGCTCCATTTTTTGCAGCTAGATCCATAACTTTAGCTATTTTTTGAGCATGAGTTTCTCCAAGAGCACCTCCATAAACAGTAAAGTCCTGAGCAAAAATATACACTAGCCTACCATGAATCTTACCATACCCTGTTACAACTCCCTCTCCAGGTGCACTCACATCTCCTCTGCTTTGGGCAAAGGCATACAGCTCAACAAATGTATCTGTATCCACTAAAAGCTGAATTCTTTCTCTTGCTGTAAGCTTCCCTTTATCATGCTGAGCCTGAATACGCTGATCTCCACCACCAAGCTCAATATGCCGCTTTTTATCGTACATTTCATTAATTTTCTCTAGCATGGCTTCATTTGCTGTCTCATCTTGACGCATCCTCTACATCCTCCTCTACTGTTTCTCTGTTGGATATTGGCACAATTCAACTAATACTCCCCCAGCAGATTTGGGATGAATAAACCCAATCTGTGCTCCTTCTGCTCCTTGCCGAGGCTCATCCTGTAGCAAAGATATCCCGTGCTGCTTATAGTACTCTAATCTCGATGCAAGATCATCCACCTCAAAGGCAATATGATGAATTCCCTGTCCTCGTTTAGCTATAAATTTAGCAACTGGCCCTTCAGTCGAAAGAGATTCAAGAAGCTCAAGCTTCGTTTCTCCTATCTTGAAAAAAGCAACTCTTACCTGCTCCTCCTCTACCGTTTCTACTCCTTCGAGCTCGAAGCCAAGCTGCTGGTAGAACGGAAGCATCTCTTCAATCGAGCTTACAGCAATTCCGATATGGGCCAGTTTCTTTGGGGCAGCAGGAGCATGATTTAGCTTTCTCTGCTCTGCCACGGCAAACCGAATAAAATCGGCTGTATCCTGCGTACGTGTTCCAGGAGTAAAGATTTTTTTAATTCCTTTGCTCTCCAAAAAAGGAATATCCTCTAGAGGAATGACCCCTCCACCAACTACAATAATATCCTCAGCATTTTGCTCCTTCAGCAGTCGCATAATATCGGGGAAGAGCTCATTGTGAGCACCAGATAAACAGGATAGCCCTATACAATCGACATCCTCTTGAATAGCACTTGCTACGATTTGCTCCGGCGATTGACGTAGGCCCGTATAAATAACCTCCATCCCTGCATCGCGTAACGCTTGGGCGATCACTAATGCCCCTCGATCATGCCCATCTAAGCCTGGTTTTGCTACTAATACACGTATCTTTTCCATCCACTCTCCTCCTCCTGCTATCTATAGCTATACTCCCTGATATTCCCCAAACTCCTCACGCAACACATTGCATATTTCACCGATCGTCGCATACACTCGAACAGCGTCTAGAATAAAAGGCATTAAATTCTCTGTTCCTACTGCTGCTTGATGCAGATTTGCCAAAGCCTCGGTCACTGCTCCATGATCCCTATTGGCTCTAAGCTTCTCAAGCTTCTCCTTCTGCTTCTGCCCGATTTCAGGATCTACACGTAATAGCTCAGGAGGGACTTCATTTTCGATCATGTACTTGTTCATCCCTACAACAATTTCCTCTCCTGCCTCAACACCTCTTTGCGTATCATAGGCAGCACGATGTATCTCCCTTTGCATAAATCCCTGTTCCACAGCCACCACAGCGCCACCTAAATCCTCAATCTTATCTAAATAGCTTTGCACAGCCTGCTCCATTTGATCGGTCAATGTCTCTACATAATAGGAGCCTGCTAAAGGATCCACTGTATCCACTACCCCGCTTTCATTAGCAAGGATTTGCTGTGTACGCAAAGCGATTCTAGCTGAATCCTCCGTAGGCAAGGCTAACGCTTCATCTCTAGAATTGGTGTGTAAGCTCTGTGTTCCTCCTAGCACAGCCCCTAGTGCTTGCACTGTGACACGTACGATATTATTGTCGGGCTGCTGAGCGGTAAGCGTTGAGCCACCTGTTTGAGTATGAAATCTAAGCTGCCACGACTTTTCCTTCTTCGCTTTATATTTATATCTCATAATCTTGGCCCATATCCTTCTAGCCGCCCTAAATTTCGCAATCTCCTCAAAAAATTGATTATGAGCATTAAAGAAAAATGCTAGCCTCGGGGCAAATTGGTCAATATCTAGCCCTGCCTCCAAAGCAGCATCAACATATGCCATACCGTTAGCAATCGTAAAAGCTAACTCCTGTACAGCCGTTGAGCCAGCTTCACGAATATGATAGCCGCTTATACTAATCGTGTTCCAACGAGGAACGTGTACAGAACAGTAAGCAAATATATCCGTAATCAGCCTCATTGAGGGCTTTGGTGGAAAAATATATGTTCCTCTTGCTATATACTCCTTTAAAATATCGTTTTGGATGGTTCCAGACAGAGCCTCTGAGGAAACCCCTTGTTTTTCGGCAACAGCGATATACATAGCCAATAGAACACTTGCCGGAGCATTAATGGTCATAGAAGTGCTTACTTTATCTAGAGGAATTTCAAATAAAAGCGCTTCCATATCTGCTAAGGAATCAATCGCTACTCCGACCTTACCTACCTCTCCACGTGACATCGTATCATCTGAGTCGTAGCCAATTTGTGTGGGGAGATCAAACGCCACGCTCAAACCAGTTTGACCTTGTTCAAGCAGATATTTGAACCTCTTATTTGTTTCTTCAGCTGAACCAAAGCCGGCATACTGTCTCATCGTCCAGAGCTTCCCTCTATACATCGTCGGCTGAATCCCTCTTGTGTAAGGAAACTCTCCTGGTAAGCCTAAATGCTCCTTGTATGTGTCATCTACCTGCTGAGGAAGATACACTCTTTCAATCGGGATATCGGATGAAGTCTTGTAGCTTTCCTTTTGCTCTGGAAAACGTTTAAGTAGGTCCTCCGTCTTTTTCTTCCAGTGCTCCGTATACTCAGAATCATTCGTCCTTGTCATCGTCAACACCCTTCCCCTGAACGTGCGTTCATTTCTTTTACAATATGAAAACATTAGCCCCATATCAGCCATACAAACACATTAATTCACAGATTTTCAACATATAAATAAAAGAAACTAGTCTAACCCTGTTGATTCCTACCTATACATTAAGTATGATAGTAGTAGATTGTCCAGATAAGGGTTTAAAGGAGGTTACTTTTATGATGCCGAAAAAATTCGTTAAAGTCGTAGTTTATGTCTTAGTCGGAGCCTTAGTTATTTCTAGCTTAATGATGGGTGCAGGCTTCTTCCTATAAATCAAAAGTGAAATGATTATGAATTTTCTTGTCTTACTATTATTATGATATAAATAGCTAAAATAAAAAAGCCCTTTACGGGCTTTTTTTGTTTTCAAGGCTGATTTTTGTTCATCTCTTGTTCTTTCCTAAGCTTCTACGTTAGCTCGGGGTTGTTTTCTTGTTGAACGAATTTCGTTCAGCTTTTTAGATAGCTCGTCCTCTAAATCGTAATCGAAAAAGTTTCCTAGCTTGCATATATAAGCTAGACAATCAGCAAGCTCTTTGCCCAAATCAACTCGAACCTCTTGCTTAGCTTTAGCATACGCTTCTTGTGGATCCATTCCTTCCTGTGTATATCTTTTGACTAAATAAAATATTTTTCTAAACTCTTCAGCTACCTCTGCTACTTCAGTGGTTAATAGCATATGAACATAGAGTAAAAATAGCTTGCTATCCTCAGGATTCTCCTTATCTCCAGACATACCAAAGCCCATTTCTTTCTCAAATTCTTTGTACAATTCCTGCACCTTGTTCAAAATCTCCACCCCTTTGCAGTTAATGTAGGAAACTTCCCTTATTTAGCTGTTTGTTTAATTATATCCAATACTTCCGCAGTCGTATTTTCTACCTGAGCCTTTTTCATCGTTTGAATAAATGTTTCACTATCTCTATAAACAGCCTCTACAGCCTTTAAAAATGTTTCATCAGTCAAGTCTTCTTCTTCTAACATATGACAATAGCCTGATTTAGCAAAGGACTTAGCATTTAATATTTGATCCCCCCGACTTGCCTTACGAGAAAGTGGTATGAGTAGCATAGGTTTCTTTAAAGCCAAAAACTCAAAAATAGAGTTCGACCCAGCTCTTGAAATCACGACATCAGTCAGTGCTAATACATCAGCTAGCTCTTCCTGTAGAAACTCAAACTGAGCATACCCTTTCATGTTGAGAGATGGATCTACACTCCCTTTTCCACATAAATGAACAATTTGAAACCGCTCTAAAAGCGTCTCCAAATGACTTCGAACCGTTTCGTTTATTTTTCTTGCCCCTAAGCTACCTCCCATTACTAACAGAACGGGCTTAGTAGGCGAAAAGCCGAGTTTTTCTTGTGCTTTATGTGCATTCCCTTGCTTTAATTCCTCACGAACCACTGACCCTATATACTGAGCCTTCTTTTCATTCACAAACTGCTTGGTCTCAGGGAAAGTAAGAAGTACCTTTGAGACAAACGGCAAGGCAATCTTATTCGCCAGCCCTGGTGTATAATCAGACTCGTGAATGAGTATAGGAACTCGGTTCATCCAGCCTCCCAAGACAACAGGCACCGAAACAAATCCACCCTTTGAAAAAATAACATTAGGCTTGAGCCTCCTAATGATCTTTGAAGCTTGAAAAATGCCCTTTAGAACCTTAAAGGGGTCCTTTATATTTTGTAAATCAAAGTATCTCCTAAGCTTTCCTGTTGCAATTCCATAATAATGAACTCCATCTATCGCTGAAATCATTTGTTTTTCAATGCCCTCTTCAGACCCTATATAATGCACTTCCCAGCCTTCCTTTTGAAAATACGGAATAAGTGCAACATTAACTGTTACATGACCTGCTGACCCTCCACCTGTAAAAACGATACACTTGCTCAGAGTGGATTCCTCCTTTATACATGCTCCTATTTCTCTAATTCATTTATCTATCTTCTTTTAACTCTTCTTTATGTAACCTCTCTAGGCCATCTAAAGAATAACTCTTTCATTTTTACTATGTAAATTATTCAACATGAAATAAGATGGTTCATTATACAATTTACTTATTCGATTATAGCACAGTTCTTTTTTAGGATTAAATCAATGACCACCATTCAACTTAATAAAAGTAAAAGAGCTGAAATCATCTTGATCCCAGCCCTTTTACTTCTTCTCACTCTGCTAAAAAGTTTCCATAATTTCCTAAGCAACTTTTTGAAACCTTTTGAGCAACCCTACCGTTTATAAAAGTAAGAAAGTCGAAGAAAAAGAAAAATATATGAAAATATTCTTAGAAATTTTTTAGATTGTTTAATTATCTAATTACACGTTTAGCGAGTACAGCTGTGTTTTTCCAGTAGCCGCTGAAATTACTAACCTGTACTCCTCCTTTAGGAATGGTGTGAAGAATTTTCCCGCTACCCATATAGATCGCCACATGGTCGATTTTACCGGAACTACCTGTTTTAAAGAAAATAAGATCTCCTTTTTGGAGATTAGACTGACTTACTGTCGTTCCAACACCAGCTTGTGCTCTAGACGTACGTGGTAAATTGATTCCTTGCTGCTTGTACAAAAATTGAACGAATGAAGAGCAATCGAAAGTGCTTGTTTGTCCAGCCTTTGCTCCAAATTGATACTTTGTCCCATTATATCTTTGACCTTGAGAAATGATTTTATCGGCCACAGATGATCTGCTAGCACTTGAACTGCTAGAGCTACTAGAACTAGAAGAACTACTAGAAGAACTACTAGAACTTCTTGAAACCTCTTTTAAGAACTTTATAGATAAGTAGCCTGTACGACCACTATACTTTGCCTTCACCCAATTTGAATTGACAACCTCTAAAACTTCTACTCTTGTCCCCTTTTTTAGTACTCCTAGAACCTTACCACTTGTGTTTGGCGCGGTACGGAAGTTTAATCCTGTGGTTGTTTCCGCATATCTGACTGATGCAGCTTCTGCTACTGTTTCTTGCAGTCCAGGTACACTTAAGCTAGAAAAGGCTAGCAAAATACCTGTTGAGACATAGATTAGTAATTTCTTCATGTTGTTCCTCCCTAAATGTGTTTTTTAACCGAAGATCAGCTCCGAGCATAGCTCATGGGAAATTTGATTTCGATTATGTATCCAAGCTAAAAAGACATTCACATCCCATAGCCTAGGATAGTTCACATTTAAACATGGGCAACCATACCGCTTCAACGCTCAAAAATTACCAACTTTTTTTAGAGGAAACCATTTCCGATAAATCAACCAGTATATTAAATATACTTACATATATTAGGTTTCGATGATAATAAATCGATCTAAATTGGGATTTAATTTACAATTGAACAGACATTTACCAGTTTGAATTTCGGCGGCGATGACTAAGTTTTCTAGCTAACAAATTTTAAATAATAGCCTGAAATTGAACATCACATACTAAAAAAAGACATCTCCTAAACCAAGGAAATGTCTTTATTAGTAAGGCTGAAAACGTCTAGAAAATGTTTTGAATAAATACGACTAACTTCCAGTATATCCACTTTAGTACCCAATATTTTTTCTAAAGAGGTAACTCCATATTCTCTAATTCCACAAGGGATAATATACTCAAACATATCTAGGTTAGTGCTTACATTTAAGGCAAAGCCATGGCTCGTAATAAAGGATTTCGTCTGTCTGCCACGATTAAATTTAACTCCAATGGCAGCTACTTTCTCATCCTTGACCCATACACCTGTGTAGCTCTCCTTGCGTCCAGCTTCTATCCCAAAATCAGCAAGTGTTCGGATAATCGATTCCTCTAGATTTCTGAGGTAAAGGTGAGCATCGTTACCGCTAGACTGTAACAAAATTAACGGGTAACCCACTAGCTGACCTGGTCCATGATACGTTATATCTCCGCCCCTATCAATTTCTACCAGATCAATTCCTTTCTCAAGACATTGCTCCTTTGTTATGAGCAAATGCTCTAGGTGTGAACCACGTCCTAATGTATAGACATGCTGATGTTCAAGCAGTAAAAGAGAGGGAAAGCGCTGCTTCTGATCTATCTCTTGTACCCATTTAATCTGAGTATCCCACATAGGCTGATACTTCTGCTGCATATTGAAATGATGAATCTCCAGAAGATCATCCTTCCACTCCATATCCAATCAACTCCTTGCCTACGATAAGCTCGTTCCTTCACCCATCGCTTCAAGCTTCTGTTTAATGCTTTGTAAAAATCGTCCGCAAATTAAGCCATCCAAGACCCGATGATCTAATGACATACAAAGATTCATCATATCTCTGATGCCAATCATATTATCCTTCACCACAGGTCGCTTAACAATCGCCTCAACACTTAAAATAGCCGCTTGAGGATAATTGATAATAGGCATAGACTGAACTGAACCAAAGGACCCTGTATTGTTTACAGTAAATGTCCCACCTTGCATATCCTCTGTACCAAGTTTCCCATTACGAGTTTTCTGAGCTAGCTCATCTATAGAGCGAGCAAGACCTAATATGCTCTTCTCATCAGCCCGTTTAATGACAGGGACGTATAAAGCGTCCTCGGTAGCTACTGCGATAGATATATTGATATCCTTCTTCTGAATAATTTTATCCCCAGCCCACTGAGAATTAATCATTGGAAATTCTTTTAAGGCTTCTACAGTAGCTTTAATAAAGAAAGGTAAAAAGGTTAAATTAACCCCTTCTTTTTGCTTAAAGTCCTGTTTCATCTTGTTACGATATTCGACTAAATTCGTTACATCTACTTCAATCATCGTCCAAGCATGTGGAGCCTCATGCTTACTTTGTAGCATTTTATTGGCGATAGCCTTTCGAATTCCTGATACAGGAATCTCAACATCACCAGACTGTGAAGCTGGATAGGACTGCTTCTGAGTTGGTGAGGTAAAGGACTTTCCTGAATTGGAAACCTCAGCTTGCTTTGAAACTGATTGCGTGTCTGATTGTGCTTCTTGCTGAGTAGGCTGATCAGTCGTTGCTGCAGGAATGTTACCTGATTCAATAATCTGCTGCAGATCCTTCCTCGTGATTCTGCCGCCCTTTCCTGTTCCTTGTACTTGCTTTAGATCAATTCCATGTTCCTGTGATAGCTTAAGAACAGCCGGCGAATAGCGCCCCTTCATGCTTTGATCACCTTGTTCAATATGATCTTCACCTTCAGGTTTTCCTGAATGGTCCTGGCTAGAAGTAGACGTATTCTCCTGATTAGCGTTTGTCGT
The DNA here is from genome assembly GCF_030813115.1 of Bacillus horti. NCBI lineage: Bacteria > Bacillati > Bacillota > Bacilli > Caryophanales > Bacillaceae > Caldalkalibacillus > Caldalkalibacillus horti. The sequence continues at coordinate 57,421 of NZ_JAUSTY010000011.1, forward strand.
TGGTTGAGCTTGTGCTTCAGCGCCTTCTTCCTGAATCAAGCAAATAAGTCCCCCAACCTCAACAGTTTCATCCTCGGCTGCTACAAGCTCAACAATCGTACCTGTATAGGAGGAAGGAACCTCCGCGTTTACTTTATCTGTCATAACCTCACAAAGAGAATCGTACTTATTTACTTTATCTCCGACCTTTACCAACCATTTGCTGATCGTTCCCTCTGTCACGCTTTCCCCAAGCTGAGGCATGGTCACTTTTGTGGACATGATAACCCTCCTTTTACATTTAAATAGAAGTGGTAATAGTTACATCTATAGGCTTAGTATTCGGCTAGCTCTCGTATAGCATTAATCACTTTATCAGGGTTAGGCATAAAGAATTTCTCCATAGTAGGTGCATAAGGCATAGCAGGGATATCTGGTCCAGCTAGACGCTGAATAGGAGCGTCTAGCTCAAATAAAGCATGCTCAGCAATAATTGCTGCCACCTCTCCTAATAATCCACCTTCTTTGTTATCTTCATTTAAAAGAAGCACTTTTCCTGTTTTCGTTGCCGCTTGAATAATAGCATCCTGATCAAGAGGATACAAAGTACGCAAATCCAAAATATGAGTACTAATTCCTTCCTTCTCAAGCTTTTCAGCAGCCTGCAAGGCAAAATGAAGTGTTAATCCATATGAAATGACTGTAACATCAGTACCTTCTCGCTTCACCTCAGCTTTGCCTATAGGTAAAGTATAATCCTCTTCAGGAACCTCCCCTTTGATAAGGCGGTAACAGCGTTTGTGTTCAAAAAACAGAACAGGATCCTCAGAACGAATAGCTGCTTTTAGTAGACCCTTTGCATCATATGGAGTAGAAGGAGCTACAATTTTCAATCCAGGTGTACTATTAAACATAGCTTCAACACTCTGTGAATGGTATAAAGCGCCATGGACTCCTCCACCATATGGAGCACGCACAACTAAAGGACACGTCCAATCATTATTAGAACGATAACGAATTTTCGCCGCTTCACTTACGATTTGGTTTACAGCGGGCATAATAAAGTCAGCAAATTGAATTTCTGCTATCGGTCTCTTTCCATACATAGCCGCACCAATAGCTACCCCAACAATAGCTGACTCTGCTAGTGGTGCATCAATAACTCGCTCTTCACCGAACTGCTCATACAAGCCCTCAGTAGCACGAAAGACACCACCACGTTTCCCTACATCCTCACCAACAATAAAAACGTTTGCGTCCTTTTCCATCTCTTCCTTCATCGCCAGCGTGATTGCATTGATATATGAAATAACTGCCATTTGCTCTCCCCCCTATTCCGCGTATACATGCTTTAATGCTTCTTCAGGATCTGCATAAGAAGCATTTTCAGCGTATTCTGTTGCTGCATCAACTTCCTGTTTCAGTTGATTCTCTATCTCAGCTAGCTTATCTTCTGTAAGCACGCCACATTCTTCTAGATATTCCTTAAAGCGAACCAATGGGTCAAGCCTCTTCGCTTCCTTAACCTCATCCTGGTCCCGATATGTCCGATCATCATCATCACTAGAGTGTGGTGTTAAGCGATAAGTAACAGCTTCGATTAATGTAGGACCCTCTCCTCGTCTACCACGATCAACAGCTTCTTTCATCGCTTTATACACATCTAAAGGATCATTTCCATCCACACTAACACCTGGCATACCATATCCTATCGCCCGGTCTGCCACACTTTCACAGGCAATTTGCTTTTCAATAGGGACGGAAATAGCATATTTGTTGTTTTCACAGAAAAAGATTACTGGTAGCTTGTGAACTCCTGCGAAGTTTGCCCCTTCATGAAAATCTCCTTGGTTACTAGAGCCTTCACCAAAGGATGTAAAGCAAACTAAATCTTTACCGTCCATCTTCCCTGCTAGAGCTGCTCCGACAGCGTGTGGTACCTGTGTAGTTACAGGAGAAGATCCAGTAAGAATCCTTAGTTTTTTGGAGCCAAAGTGTCCAGGCATTTGACGCCCTCCACTATTAGGGTCTTCTTTTTTAGCGAAGCCAGATAGCATCAGATCACGGGCAGTCATGCCAAACGCTAAAACAACCCCCATATCACGATAATAAGGCGCAGCAAAATCCTTCTCCCGATCTAGAGCCAATGCTGCTCCTACCTGAGCAGCTTCCTGACCTTGACAAGAAATAACAAAAGGAATTTTCCCCGCTCTATTTAGCAGCCACATTCTTTCATCAATTTTCCTAGCTAGAAGCATTAAACGATACATTTCTAACACATCTTCACTACTTAAGCCAAGACTTTCATGACGGTTTTCAGACATACTAATAGCCTCCTCTACCATTGATCAATATTATAGAAACTAATTATAGCTTTAAATATAAGTATTACTTCGTTAAGAAGATAACTGCCGATCCTCTACAGCTAGAGCTGCTTCACCCATTACCTCTGCAAGGCTAGGGTGGGGATGAATAGTCTCACCAATTTCCCATGGAGTTGCGTCTAAGACCATCGCTAAACCTGCTTCAGTAATCAGGTCAGTAACATGAGGTCCAATCATATGAACACCAAGTAAATCCTGAGTAGCTTCATCCATAACGATTTTCACAAAGCCATCAGTTTCACCGTAAATCAATGCTTTTCCTATGGATTTAAATGAAGCTTTGCCAATCTTAACTTTAAAGCCTCTAGCTTTAGCTTCCTCTTCTGTTAATCCAACATTAGCAACCTCTGGCCTGCTGTATGTACATTTAGGCACATGCTCATAGTTAATAGGCTCTGGAGAGTGACCAGCAATTCTTTCTACGGCAACAACCCCTTCATGTGAAGCCACATGGGCAAGCTGTAAGCCACCAATAACATCTCCAATCGCATAGATATGGGATTCCGCTGTTTGTAAGTGCTCATTCACCTCAACAGCACCTTGGACAACCTTAATATCTGTATTTTCTAGGCCGATATTTTCCACATTCGCCTGTCTACCTACACATACAAGCATTTTTTCTGCCTTAAATTCCTCTTCATTGCTGTCACGCTCAACCTTAATGGTTACACTCTGTGTATCCTTCTGTAAGCTGTCACCTAAAACCTTAGCCCCAGTTACAATCTTAACCTTCTTTTTCTTCATTAAACGCTCCATCTCTCTGCTTATCTCTCTATCCTCTTGTGGGAGAATACGATCGGCATACTCAATAATGGTAACCTCTACGCCAAAATCACTCAAGAGTGAAGCCCACTCAATTCCAATGACTCCACCACCGATAATCATTATTGATTGGGGTAAAGCATTAAGCTCAAGAGCCTCGTCACTGGTAAGCACACGATCCCCATCAATTTCTAATCCAGGTAACGTTCTTGGTCTTGAACCAGTGGCTACAATGACATTCTTAGGAATTAAAATTTCATTTTCATCCCCATTACTGAACTCAACAGAAATAGAGCCTGCGGTTGGTGAAAAAATAGAAGGTCCTAATATTCTTCCAAAGCCTTCGATGACATCTATTTTTCCTTTTTTCATTAAATATTGTACACCTTTATGGAGCTGATCTACAATTTTCTGTTTTCTAGCTTGTACCTTTGAAAAGTCAAAGCCAACATCCGTTGCTGTAACACCAAATTCCTCACTATCCTTTAAAGTAGCGTAAACTTCAGCACTTCTTAAGAATGCCTTGGACGGGATACAGCCTTGATGGAGGCAGGTCCCTCCTAGTTTCCTAGCTTCCACCACTGCTGTTTTTAAGCCAAGCTGTGCAGCTCGTATTGCAGCAACGTAGCCTCCTGTTCCGCCACCGAGAATCACTAAATCGTATTCTTTAGACAACGCGCTCTCTCCCTTCTGCTTATATTTCAAGACATATGCTCCAGCATTATGACTACGTACTACTGTTTAGTTATCGCAAAATTATGACCTAGTTCTTAAATCTATTGTCTGCTACTACCTAGCTACTACCTAGCCACAACCTGATCATACAATTGCTCCTGTTCCTCACCACGCAATACGCGTAAACCACCTTCAACAAGAGCCTGTAATTCATTTTCACCGGGCATGACAATAACCTGCCCCAGCCATTCAATACGTTCCTTGATCATTTGAATAAAGGAATCTCCATACGCTAACCCACCAGTTAAAATAATAGCGTCAATTTTGCCCTTTAGTACAACAGAATAGGCTCCAATTTCTTTTGCTACCTGATAAGCCATCGCCTCATAGACAAGCTTAGCCTCCTCATTTCCTTCAGCAATCATACTCTCAACATCTCGAGCATCATTCGTACCTAGATAGCCAACTAACCCACCTAATCCAACTAGCTTCCTAACCATTTCTTTCGAGTAAAATTGTCCCGAATAGCATAAGGCTACTAGATCGCCTACAGGCACACCACCTGCTCTCTCAGGAGAGAACGGACCATCTCCGTTCAAACCGTTATTGACATCAATAACTCGGCCTAGATGGTGAGCTCCTACCGTGATCCCGCCTCCCATATGGCAGACAATCAGCGATAAATCTTCGTACTTTTTCCCAAGCTGACGAGCCATCTTACGAGCCACAGCCTTCTGATTTAAGGCATGAAAAATGCTTCGTCTCTCTATTTCAGGTAGACCAGACAGTCTTGCCACAGGCTGAAGCTCATCGACCACTACAGGATCTACAATAAAAGCCGGTATATTAAACTGTGAGGCAATTTCATGAGCAATAATACCTCCAAGATTAGACGCATGCTCACCATAGCGTCCTCCCTGTAAATCCTCAAGCATACTTTGGTTGACACGATAGGTTCCACCGGGAATAGGCTTTAGCACCCCACCGCGCCCAACCACAGCACTTAACCTTTGCAGGTTAATTCCTTCATTATGCAGCGTTTCTAGGATTGTTTGCTTTCTAAATTGATATTGCTCAAAAACGGTTTTATAGCTTTCTAATTCACTGGTGTCGTGTCTTAAGGTTTCTTCTAAAATCGATCGCTCATTATCGTAAACCCCTATCTTCGTAGACGTTGATCCTGGATTAATGGCGAGCAAACGATACATATTTTGTTCCACTCTCTGCACTCCTATTCTGTCTTCCTATCTTTATTCTATCTATATTTTTCTATCTATATTTTTCTATCTATTTTTAATTAAACTTAGCGATCTATAAGACTTTTATTTCTTCTAAGAAAAGTGCTCTTTGTATTCTTTAGTGCTTCAATTCTTTCCTCAGCCATCCGATCTGCTGCCTTATACGTAGCAATGTGGTCACGGCTTGAAATTTCGAAGACCTTTTCAATGTTCTGATAGATCCCTTCCACCTTTTTCAACGCTCTATCTCGATTGTAGCCTAACAGCTCATCAGCTACATTAATTAAACCACCAGCGTTGATGACATAGTCAGGTGCATAATAGAAGCCCATTTCATGAATCATATCTCCATGACGTTCTTCCTTCAATACATTATTAGCTGCACCAGCAATGACTCTACATTTGAATTGTGGAATTGTAGTATCATTGATGACGGCTCCTAGTGCATTTGGAGAAAAGATATCGCAATCGACAGAATAAATGTCGTTGATATCTACTGCCTTCGCATTAAAGCTCTCCACCGCTCTTTGTACAGACTCTTTATTAATGTCTGTAACTATAAGCTTCGCTCCCTCTTCATGTAGATATTTACACAGGTTATAAGAGACATTACCTACACCTTGCACAGCAATTGTTTTTCCTTCTAAGGAGTCATCACCAAAGGCCTGCTTTGCTGTAGCTTTCATTCCAACATATACTCCATAAGCCGTTACAGGAGAAGGATTTCCACTACTTCCGAAAGCAGGCGAAATTCCTGTTACGTAATCTGTTTCCTCATGGATTAAATCCATATCATCCACTGTTGTCCCTACATCCTCTGCCGTGATGTAGCGTCCATTTAAACCTTGAATATAACGTCCTAACGAACGGAACATAGCTTCGTTTTTGTCTTTTCTAGGATCCCCAATAATAACCGTTTTTCCTCCGCCTAAATTCAAACCAGCTGCTGCTGCTTTATAGGTCATCCCTCTAGCTAGTCTTAGCGCATCTTCAATGGCCTCAGACTCACTGTTGTATACCCACATTCTTGAACCTCCGAGTGCAGGGCCTAATGTTGTATCATGAATAGCAATAATAGCTTTTAATCCAGAAGCTTTGTCCTGACACATTACCAATTGCTCGTAATCATATTTTTCCATGTAATCAAAGATTTCCATACTTGTATAACCTCCAATTTATTATCTGTTTTCTTGATCAGCATAAAGTGACGCTAAGGCAATGGAATATAGCTTTGCCTCAGCTGAATCTGCTCTTGATGTAAGAATAATTGGAGCCTTTGCTCCAACAATAATAGCTCCTACCTTTGCTTTAGCAAAGTATATTAATGACTTATAAAGAATGTTTCCTACCTCAATAGAAGGAACAGCCAGGATATCAGCATAGCCCGCAACCTCTGATACAATCCCTTTATGTGTAGCAGCCTCAAGAGATAAGGCGTTATCAAGAGCCAAAGGTCCATCCACCACACAGCCTTTCAGCTGGCCTCTTTGATTCATTAAAGCTAAAGCAGCTGCATCAAGAGTGGAAGGCATATTTGGGTTTACTACTTCTACGGCACAAACAGGAGCAACCTTTGGACAAGATATTCCTAGAGAATGAGCCACCTTTACAGCATTTTCTATAATAGCGGCTTTTTCTGTTAAGGAAGGTGCTATATTCATTGCCGAATCAGTGACTAAGATTAGTCGATCATAATGTTCAACCTCAAATGCGGCTACATGACTGATTAAATCAGATGCTCGTAAGCCATGCTCCTTACTTAAAACCGCTTTCAGTAAATCAGCTGTAGATACCAAGCCTTTCATTACGATATCTGCCTCACCATCTCTAACCAGTTGAACAGCTAATTGACAACAACGCTTTATATTAGGCTCATCAATAATATGGAACTCTTCTGTCGAGCTACCTATACCTTTTAGTAGCTCTGTTATCTCGGCTTCTTGCCCAATTAAAATAAAATCTGCAATACCCTTAGAACTTGCTTCTGTAACTGCTTGTAATACGTCCAGATCAGCCGCTTGGGCGACAGCAATTGTTTTACGTTTAATCTTCGTTGCAGATTCTATAAGCTCTGCAAAATTCATTGATGATCACATCCGTTTCATCGTAAATCTAATGCTTAGGCACATGTTTTTTCAAATAAGTTGGAACGTACTTATTGCCCCAAATAAATTATTGCAATTTCCATGCCAAATGAATGCAAATGAATTCACAATGATTCCATACATGTGGATTTTCTCTCTAACTAAGCGTTTTTTTAATCATCTTTGATTAGAGTATACCTATAAGTGAAATCGAAAATAAATGTAAATAGTGATAAGTTGCCAATGGCTCTGCATTTAATTGCAGGATAATGCAGTATATTGCAGGCATTTTTTTTCATAATTAAAGTCTATGCTTTTCTAGCTTATAATACAAGCTTCGCACTGATATATGTAATAGTTTTGCAGTCTTTGTCTTATTGTAATCACATGAAGCAAGAACTTTTTGCAAATACTCCTTTTCAAATCTATCCATTACTTCATCTAAGCTTGCAATCTCTTTTGGTGCCTGGAAGGACTTGTCCATCGAAACAGCAGTTTGTAGCTTCGTTTCAAGGGGCAATAGGTATTTTGTTTCTAGGGTCGTGTCAGAGGATTTCATGTGGATCATAGCACGACTTATCACATTCTCTAGCTCTCTCACATTGCCTGGCCAATCATATTGCTCTAAGTAATCAATAGTTGCCTGTGGAATCTGTGTAATTTGTCTTCCATATTCCTCATTAAATTTAGCTATAAAATGTCTTGCTATTCGTTGAATATCACCTTGCCTTACTCGCAACGGTGGGATGTTAATGGGTAAGACATGAATTCGATAATACAGATCCTCACGAAAGCTTCCTTGCTGGACAGCTTTTTCTAGCTGAAGATTTGTTGCTGCAATCACCCGAACGTGGACAGGGACCGTCTTTGTTCCTCCCACACGTACAATTTCTTTTTCTTGCAGGACTCGTAGAAGCTTCGCTTGTGTTTCAAGCGGTAGTTCACCTATTTCATCTAAAAAAATAGTCCCTCCACTCGCCTCTTCAAAAAGCCCTTTCTTGCCCCCTGGTCTAGCCCCAGTAAAAGCACCAGCTTCATAGCCGAATAATTCACTCTCAATTAAATGCTTAGATATAGCCGCACAATTTACACGAATAAATTGATTAAACTTACGAGTACTAGCGTTATGTATCGCATGGGCAAAAAGCTCCTTACCTGTTCCAGACTCCCCACGGAGCAATACGGTAACGGACGTTGTCGCAGCTTTTTTCGCTTGCTCAAGCACCGCCTGCATGGGTTCACTTGCACCAATGATCTCCTCAAATGTATATTTCGCTTCAAGAGTTCTTATGATTTTTCTTGCTCGCTCTAGTTCTGCATTCAGCTTCTTAAGCTCAGAAATGTCATGGATGATGCCGACACTTCCCTTCAGCTTTCCTTCTACATGAACGGGAGCAACATTCACCAAAACATCTTTATGCTGCTTTCCTACCTTCATCGCCGTTCCACGTATAGCTTTACCCGTACGTAGAACCTTCATATGCATACTCTCACCTTCTGAAATATCTACATCAGCAGGCTGACCTATAATGTCCTCTGGCTGCAGACCAATTAGACGAGTATACGCTGGATTAACAAGTAATCCTAAGCCATGTTCATCTACTACGGAAATAGCATCATCAGAGGAATTAATAATGGCTTCTAGAAGGCTTTGAGCCTGTTTCAGCTCCGTAACCTCTTCCGTTAAAACCTTAATATCCGTGACGTCTCGAAACACAGCCACAGCACCAGTTACTTCACCATCATCATTTATAACCGGCACACGATTTGTAATAATTTTCGTATCGTTAATAAGATATTGCTCATGGTTAATTTCAGACTGACCCGTTTGCAAGACGATATCTAGCCTCGTATTTTGAATGACATCTGATGCTTTTTTTCCAATCACAGCCTCAGAGTTTAGTCCTACAATACGTTCTGCTGCTCGGTTAAAAAGGGTAATTACACCTTTTTGATTGACAGCAATCATCCCGTCATAGGTTGAATTCAAAATAATATCCAGCTCATGCTGATAGCTTTTAAGCCTCTGAATAAGCTCTTCCTTCTCTTCAATAAGGCTCATGACAATCTTGGCAATCATTCCGGGGATAACAACCGTATGTTTGGATTTTATTTCACGTAGCTCACCAAAAACCTCATCCTTGCCCGTTGCTTCTATAATGACATCAATCTGTTCATGAATCATCTTCCTGAAGTCTGTACCTGTAGCAATACCATACTTGCGCGCCTCCTTCATTCCAGGAGCGTTCACATTAATGTCTGCTAACCCTGACACGGTGAAGGATTCCGTATTCATAAATTTCTTTAGAAGGGCAGTCCCACCCTTTCCTCCACCTACAATAAAGATTTTCCTCATTATCGACCCACCTTGAAAAAAATTGCAGACTATATGCTCCTATTGTAGTGCTAAAATCAGACAAAAGCAAATACGCTTTTCATCTGATTTGATTTCCTGTATAGTGAACACAAGAACATTAGTATGGAAAGGAAGTACGCTCAGCCATGAGAGCACAGCGATTAGTTGCCTTGTTAATTCTCGTTATTCCAGGGGCATTAGGCATGTATGGAGTGAAGCTATTGAGAGACGCCCTGTTTAGCACCTTTGATCCCGAGACAGGATTTAGATGGGGTATCTTTATTGCAGGGTTACTGTTATTTGTCCTTGGCATCCTTTTTATAGCCGGCTTTATTTTTTATAGCGACAAAAAGAAAAAATTAGTTCAACCTAGATTTAAAAATGATATTGATGACGAAGATTAACGAATCCCCCAGCGATCTACTTTAGAAAGCAGGGGATTTTTTTGTATATAGACCGTAAAGCTGTTTTTTTCAGCATAGACCGCTAGCCCAACAAATAATAAAAGGAATACGCTCTGAACAAAGCTTGAGGCTTGGGTGATAAGAAAGAAGCCAAAAATTCCTCCCACTATATTTGACCCTGTATCCCCTAGCATAGCGATTCTCTGCCTATCATATTGAAAAAGAATAATGGTTGAAATGACAACTGGAATAAGCAAGTAAAGAAGCGCATCAACTAACACAAAGGGTAGGAGGAAGAATAGAAAAATCCAAAAAAACTTAATCACACGTCCCGGACGGACATCAAGCAAATTAAAAAAATGAATCGAAAAAAGCATTAAGGCAGCTAACAGAACCCAATGCAGAAAGCTAGTCTGGTAAAAATAAGAGCAAAACACTGACACGGCAAGTCCATATACAGCTTTTAACATACCTGAGGTCACTCGAAATTCCCTTATAAAGGTTAAAAAGTGCCCTCTAAGTCCCTTTATTTCTTTATCTCCAAAATGGTCATCAATCCACCCTACTAATCCCATCACTGTTATAATGACAAAAAATAAAAGAACCTCCCCCTGATAATCATAAAGCGATTTTAAAAGTACATCATCAAACAAAAACACATAGCCATGAATTAAGATTTGATAAACCGCTGAATGAACTATAATTAAAAGTCCTACGCTTTGAAGAATTAGCTCACCCTTGAAATTAGGAGCATACCAACGATTTCCCTTGAACCAGGTAAGTAGGCTCTTTGTTATAAAATAACTTATACCATAGTAGATAAAATACAAGGAAAAGTAACCTACACTCTCCATGTCCGCCTCCGTGATCGTAATGTTTGATAAACCGCCAATCCCTGCTTAAAGCGATGAAGAAATCCAATAGGTCCACGCCCAAGCTCTCTATGGGTAAAGGGGAGCTCCATCTCTTGGACAACAAACCCTTGATTTAAGCAATCTATCGTTAAACCTACCTCTAAGCCAAAACGATAGCTGCCTTTGAAGCAGGAAAAAAACACATTCCTTTTAATAGCTCTCTGACCACTAAGAGGAGCTAAAAATGTCTTTCCTGTTTTTCTGTGTATCCCTGCTCTAGCCATTCTTTTAATCAGACCAAAGCCACCCTTCTTTGCTGCAGGCAAAGCTGCAATGACCATATCTGCTTCATTATGTAAGATTGGCTGAACAAGCTCAGAGGCCCATGCAGCAGACTCCTCCAAGTCCGCATCAAGAAAAAGAAGAATGGGCTGCCTAGCGAATAAACTCCCTCTCCGAATAGCCTCAGTCTTCCCCTGATTCTGAGAAAATTTAAGAACATGTTTTGTCCAATTTTTGGCTATATTGTATGTTTGGTCCGTGCTCCCATCATCAACAACTATTATTTCTTTGAAAAGCTGCTCTTGGGTTAACGCTGCTAACGTTTGACCAATTCGCTTTTCTTCATTATATGCGGGGATAACTACACTCACCGGAAGGATCATAAAGCTTCCTCCGCAAATAAAAATCGAATCCCTTTACCATCTACTAATTTGTTTCCGATCTTGAGCCTGATTAAAAAAGTTGAACCCATTCCCTCTCGACCTTTTTCTAAGAAATCATGCATTGAAGTATGACTTCCTATCGCAACAATTTTCTCTGCACCAGCTTCATAAGCTAAAAGATACGCTGCGTCCTCACTTGTACCAAGACAAGGAAAGCTAACATATTGGTTGACACCATTACTGGACATTTCCTCTACACCTGGTCCCCTACCATTTGCATACGTATGAACGACAAGCTCAGCACCGCTTTGTAGAGCTGAGGACGAAACACTATCCATGTCACCAATAATTAGGTCTGGCGTTAGACCACAATCAAGCAAAGCGTCTGCACCTCCATCAACACCGATAAGTACAGGGGAATACCTTTCAATATAGGGGCGAATGGCTAGCAAATCCTCAAGGTAGCCCTTCCCTCTAGTTACGACCACAACATGCTTATTTTCAATCAGTGTGTGTATATTTGGTAACAGAATAGGTTTAAGAATATCCTCCATATCACGTTTAGCATAAAACAATGTGTTTTCTGCAAACTGCTGGAGTTGATTCAACGAATTTAGATCAGCCTCTGACCTCTTCAATTGAATTATTTCCTCCGTATACTTAAGTAGCTTAGCTAACTGTACACTTCTTCCATTTTGGAGCTTATATAAATACAAATCATTTATGATACAAACCTCTCCATGTCTAAGCTGCTCAGAAATATAATTTTTGAGCTCCTTATTCTTCCCTGTTTCTTCGCCGTAGCTCAACACATCAAATACGGGAATACCTTGTTTTAAAAGTAAGCTAGTTCCTGAGCTCATATACTCTCCTGACATAGAAGTCCTAATATTGACAACAGCTTTAACCTTTCTATAAATAAGAGCTTTAGCAGCAAGCTCGTCAATATCCTTATGTTGAATAACAGCTATACTTTGTGGTGGAATATATTGTACGAGCTTTTTGGTTTTAGGATTAAAATATGCTGCCCCAGATAGGGTTGTATGTGAAGGTTGTATTTTAAGCATACGATCTCTCCTGTTTCTAATGTCCGTAAAACGTCTTTAGTTTACTTAGTATGTTTCAAAAATCAAAAAACACACCCCTATTCTGGAGTGTGTTTTTATCCATTTTTTAGATTCCTATTTTGTTTAACATTTTCATTCTCGTGCTAACATTTCGTCTGCTATCAAATTTCATTCTTGTTTTCATTCTTATTCGCTTCAAGCTGTCTTCTAATCAACGCTTTCAAAGGATCTTCTATACGCTCAATATAAATATCTCCTTCAAGGGCCTTAGTCTGACATGCTAAGCGATAGCCGTTTTCAAGCTGTATCTCCCCTAGTAGCTTATGCTCAATCTGTGTGGGGCTAGATACCTTACCCTGAGATTGACCTATTACTTTAATCTTACAGGTCGTGCAGGAACCCTTCCCTCCACATTTATGTCTGACCTCAAGGCTTTCACGTATAGCTACCTGAAGAATGGTTTCGCTTTGTTTACATTGAATTTGTTTATTGTCTGAAGTAAATGTGATTTTTGCCATACATATAGTATACACATAATCGCTTACCGTTTCTAACCTATTCCTTTCAGCCTACCTTGTACTCCAAACGTAGCTTGTCTGCTACCATCGCGATGAACTCACTATTAGTAGGCTTAGCTTTATGTGTACTAATCGTATATCCGAACATTTTGTTAATGGACTCAATGTTTCCACGACTCCACGCTACTTCAATCGCATGACGAATAGCTCTTTCCACCCTGCTTGCCGTAGTATTATACTTTTTAGCGATATCTGGATATAAAATCTTAGTGATTGAGCCTAACAACTCCAGATTGTTGTACACCATCGTTATCGCTTCACGCAAATACAAGTACCCTTTAATGTGAGCAGGTACACCAATTTCATGGATAATATTGGTGATTCGAGCATCTAAATTTCTGAATGTCTTTTGGCCTGATGGTCGGTTAAGCTGATTAGACCCCATCACTGAAGAGCCAACAGATGACTGAATTGGGCTGGAGGCAGAAGACATTAATTGACGGATACGGTTTGCTAAAATATCCATTTCAAAAGGCTTAAGTATGTAAAAAGACGCACCTAACTCTACTGCACGTTTCGTTACTTCCTCTTGCCCAAAGGCTGTCAGCATAATAATTTTTGCTTGATTTTGGATGTTGTCCATTCGAATCTTTTCTAGCACAGCTAACCCATCCAAACGAGGCATAATAATGTCTAGAATAATAATATCTGGCTCTTCCTGCTGCAATACATCAAGAATCTCCACTCCGTTAAACCCAACACCAACAATCTCCATATCATCCTGCTCGCTAAAATACTGATTCATTAAATGAATAAATTCCTTGTTATCATCGGCCATTGCAATTCTAATTTTATCCACTTTTTACGCTCTCCCTTCTGGAACAATAAGTCAATCTTATAACAAGCTTTCGACGCTCAAAGAATCGTTTCCTGCACAATATTCAAAAAAAATAATTTACTTACTATTTCGATGAGTAGCCCTTTTTTTCGACTTTTTTCTTACGAAAATTCACTCAAACTTGACTTCTTTTGCAGGATATTACGCTTGCTTGAAAATTGTTTCAATCTACTTAATTACTTCTCAATTAATTACTTTTAATTACTTCTACATCATTCCATTATCCCCTGCTTCTTTTTTTTATCATTTTTAAAGTTTAATTCCATTCAAGCTATTTGACAATATTACAATTTTGACATTTCTAATGTAATGAAACGAAAAAGCACTCAAATCCTAATGAGTGCCATTCGGAATACCTTTTTATTTGTTTTGTTTCTACACATTCAGTAAATTCCTTTTAAGATGCTTTTGCTTGCTGAAGGGAAGCAGGCTGAATGGGAACACCTGCATCTTCCAGCATCCATTCAATAAAACAACCATAGCCTGATGTTGGATCATTAATAAAGACGTGAGTTACAGCACCTACAAGCTTACCATTTTGTATAATAGGACTGCCGCTCATTCCTTGTACAATCCCACCTGTTTTTTCTAACAGCTTGGGATCAGTGACCTTTAAAACTAATCCTTTTGTTGCAGGGAACTTTTGTGCCATCACTTCAACAATTTCGATATCATACTTTTCTACTTTTTCCCCTTCAACAACTGTATAGATCTGAGCTGGACCTTTTTCAACTTCTTCATTCAAAGCAATAGGGATGGCCTTTTCCGATAAACCTTTGTCCGGTTTTTCCTTCATGTGACCAAATATTCCAAAGGGGGTGTTTTTCTTAATGTCACCCAACACTCTATTTTCATTTACAAATCTGGCGTATTTTTCTCCAGGTTGTCCTGATTCACCCTTTTCAATGGAGCTTACACTTGAATTTACTATACTGCCATTCCCCACGATAATTGGCTTTTGTGTATCCATGTCTGAAATGACATGACCAAGTGCTCCATAAGAGCCCGTTTCTGGATGATAAAATGTTAACGTACCGACCCCTGCCGCTGAATTTCTTATATATAACCCTAACCGATATTTATCTTCTTTTGCATCCTTAGCAGGTTGAAGAGTTAGATTCAATTTCTCTTTTCCCCGAAGAATTTGTACCGCTATTTTTTCGCCATTTCTTCCTGCTTCATCTACAATTCCACCAATTTGATCTAGATGATCAAGCTTGATTCCATTCATTTCAAGAATAATATCCCCTACTTTAATACTTGCATCCTCTCCAGGTGAAATCCTGCCGCTTTGAGTATCAATGAAATGATGCCCAACTACTACTACCCCCACTGAACTAAGTTTAACTCCGATGGATTGCCCCCCTGGATAAACTTTGATTTCAGGTAAAACATTCACCTTAACCTTCTTTAAAGGAATCTGACCTAGCTTGAGCTGTACCTCTGCTGTTCCTTGATGTAATGCTTGAATGGTAAAGCCTTCTTCCTCCTTTAAAGCATGAATAGCTTCATTATGCTTGAACGTTTCAGCACTTGCTTCTTCACCATCTGAGGCTGTTGTTACAACCTCGGCTGCTCCTAAGAATGAAAATGGAAAGTTTGATGTTTTTCCTTCAAACATTCTAACTTCATGAGGGATAGAGGCGAACTCTTGAAAAGGTACTGATGTCACCACAAAGAGTATGGCCACAATAAAAAGTACTCCGATGATCTTCTGTTTGTTTAATTGCAACGATTATCACTCTCCTACTTCCCTTCCTACACCCCCAAATTGACTGTATCTATAATGTTGCCTTCGTAAGGTACAAATATAACAGGAATCTGAATAAAATTGCTATCCTAATATGGAAAGATTATCTCTACAAAAAAAGCACTCCTAAGTAGGAGTGCTTCAATAAAAACCATATCAAATGCTATTCAAGACCTTCTTCAACATCTTCCCATTCTATATTAACGCCCCATTTAGAAGCTAAGCTGTCTAGATCCTCTTCGTATTGCATATAGAGCTCATCTGATTCAGTCAACAGAACATCAGCTTCCTCATATTCCTCCGCTAGCCACAGTTCATTCCCTTCAATCAGCTTCTCATAAGACTGAACAAGTAGCTGATGTAAGGTAATCAGCTCGTCCTCATCAAATTCATTAATCACTTCATTAACTGAATCTAAAATTCTGTTCATCCTCGGTAATAGCTCATCCTCAGTAAAAGCAACAAGCTCATCCCAATCTTCAATCATCATCTCAGTGTTCAAAATCATAATATACTCATTAGTAAGGTCATTTGTCTTATCTAAATAATCCATCATTACGTCTGTTTTACCTGTTAATTGAGAAAGCAGTGAGCATCCGCCCAAAGCTATAATCATTATGATGGATAAAGCTGTAACAGCCATTCTTTTATTCCAAATATTTTTCATTTTCGTTTCTCTCCCTAATTCCCTGATGTGTTTGTATTCTATTTGAACCAAACTTATTATTTAGTTTTCTGACTTTTTTTTGTACTGATTTGCTGCAGCTATTAGTTCTTCTGCATGTTTTAAAGTAACTGATGAAACATTCCCTCCGCTCATCATCAGTGCAGATTCATGGATTCTTTCCTGATCATTCAATGGAAGAATGCTTGTTTTCGTTGTGTTCTCTTTCATTTCTTTCACAATTCTATAATGCTCGTCCGCCATCACAGCAAGCTGGGCATGATGTGTGATACATAACACCTGCTGATCCTTAGAAATGTGATACAGCTTTTCAGCCATCGCTTGTGCTACACGACCACTAACCCCCGTATCCACTTCATCAAAAATCAGGGTCGATACAGGCTCCACTTTAGCAAAGACTGATTTCAAAGCAAGCATTAAACGTGAAAGCTCTCCACCAGAAGCGATTTTTGATAAAGGCTTTAGAGGCTCCCCTGGATTTGGGGCCATGTAAATCGTAACTTCATCCCAGCCTTCAGCACGAATAGCTCTAGCTTCCCCAGCAAGCTCTACTTTTTCCCCTGATTGAACAGGAGTAATGTGAATGCTTATAACGGTATGGTCCATATGTAGACCAGATAATTCAGCTTTAATCCTCTTTTCTAACTCCTTCGCAATGGCTGTTCGTACACGTGTTAAATTCCTTGCTTCCACAAGCAGGTCTTCCAGTATATACTCTTGTTTTTGCTTCAGTTCATCTAAACGTTCTTCTTTATGTACAATTGAATCAAGCTCATCTTCAATTTTTGATGCATAGACAAGAATATCAGAAATGGTTGCTCCATATTTACGTTTTAGCTGATCCACAATTTGAAGGCGTGACTCTATTTCATTAAGTCGTTCTGGATCCACTTCCATTTGATCCTGATAGCGACTTAACTGCTGTACAGCCTCCTCTAATTGATAAAATGCCGCCTCAACCTGCTCGGTAGGATCTGCAAGCTGATCATCGTATTCCACAAGCTCCTGAAGGTAAGACAAAGCTAACCCCATAGAATCAACAGCTCCTCCATCATTTTGAAGAGCCTCGTAGGATGCCATCACCCCCTTAAATAGCTTTTGGGCATGAGTATGCTTACGCTTTTCCTTAATTAGCTCCTCTTCTTCCTCTGGAACTAACTGTGCAGCTGCTATTTCATCAAACTGAAACTTCAATAAATCTAAACGCTGAGCCAATTGCTGCTCATTTTCTAGTAGCTGTTTAATCTGAGAGCTTACCTTTTTATATTGTTCAAATAAGTGACGGTATTCCTGCTTGTGTTGAAAGATATCCTCCTTGGCAAAATCATCAAGCATCGTAAGATGATTTTCATCCTGAAGTAGGCTTTGATGTTCATATTGTCCGTGGATATCGATAATTGCTTGTCCAATCTCGCGGAGAATAGCTAATGTAACAAGCTTTCCATTAATTCGGCAGATACTTTTCCCTTGTGAGCTAATATCTCTACGCAAAATTAATGTCTGATCTTCGGCCTCAATTCCTAGCTCAGTTAACAAAGCAAACACATAATGACCAGCTTTCAAATCAAATAAACCTTCTATTTCTGCTTTTGCTGTACCATGTCGAACGTAATCTACAGATGCTCTGCCTCCAATTAATAGCGAAACAGCATCGAGGATAATGGATTTTCCAGCCCCTGTTTCGCCTGTCATAACAAGAAGACCTTGACCAAATGATACGGTTAATGATTCGATAATTGCAAAATTCCGAATGCTTAGCTCTTGAAGCATATGATCTCACCCTACTCCATAAAAAAGTCTGATCTTGCTTTTTAGCTCTTTACAATAACCCTAAAATACGTTCTACAATGAGCTCCGTTTCCTCACGCTTCTTACAGATAATTAAAATCGTATCATCTCCACTGATATTCCCCATGATTTCTGGCCAATCCAAATGATCGATTAATACCCCCACTGTATTGGCATTACCAGGCAAAGTTTTGATGACAATTAGATTTTCTGTATGATCTACACCAACAAAACTATCTACAAGAACACGTGATAGCTTTTGCAAAGGATTGTATCTTTGGTCAGCTGGTAAAGAATATTTATACTTCCCATCCATCAAAGGAACCTTGATTAAGCTTAGCTCCTTAATATCACGGGAAACGGTAGCTTGAGTAACGTTAAACCCTGCATTACGCAAAAAATCAACGAGCTCATCCTGAGTCTCAACGTTATTTTTAGCAATAATTTCTCGGATTCGAATATGGCGTTGTGCTTTATTCATCCTACAGCCTCTTTTCTACATACCATTTATTTTCTATTCAACAGCATGATGAAACTTGCTTTTGATAACATCAAAAAAAGAACGATCCTTCCATTTAATGAGAGTAGTTGTAAAAGGGGAACGTTTAATTTTGATCTGATCAAAAATTTCTAGCTCAAACCCAATCTGTCCATCAATGGACAACCCTAACTCATTATGTGTTGCACTAACCTCTATCGTTATTTCTTCATCCGCTGAAAGGATTATAGGACGCGCTGTTAAACTGTGAGGACATACAGGTGTAAGCAATAAGGCATCCATATTTGGAGCTACGATTGGTCCCCCTGCAGACATTGAATAGGCTGTAGAACCAGTAGGGCTTGAAATAATTAATCCATCTCCAAAAAAGGTATTTAGCTCCTTATTATCCAACAGAATCTTACATGTTATCATTCTACTGTAAGATCCCTTAGCTATTCCCACGTCATTTAGGGCAGTCCATGATTGAATGAGAGAGCCAGCGCGATAAAGCTCCGCTTCAAGCATCATTCTTTCTTCGGTCTTGTATTGCTTTTGCACAATAAAATCCAGCATATCAGGTAAATCATCTGGTTCTGCCTCAGAGAGAAACCCTAAGTGACCAAGATTAATCCCTAAAATAGGGATATCATGCTTGGCAAAATCCCTAGCAATACCCAAAATACTTCCGTCTCCCCCAAAAACAAATAAAATATCTACTTTCAAAGGAAATTCTTCATACGCCAAAGAAAGGTCTTCACGCCCAATATGCTTGGCCACTCTGGGCTCAACCCATACCTGAATCCCTTTTTCCTCCATCAAAGGAATCAATTCTCTAGCTACGATAAGTGCTTTTGGTTTTCCACGGTTAATAGCTAAGCCAATTTGCAATGCCTTCATTTGTTTCTCCTCTTAGTTCCACACGTGTTTTCTTTCTTTATTAGCTTTTGGCAAGTTGATTGTGTGCGGCTTGCACAATATCTGAAATCCTACTCATCCATAATGGATCTATTTCCAAATCTAACTTCTCTAGCTCCTGCTCGGGTTTTGCAGCCTCTTTTTGTAAATGAACTAAAAACTCTATATTTCCTTCTCCTCCCGTAATAGGAGAATAATCAAGATTTTTCAAAGCAAAGCCTACGCCTTGAGCAAAACTAAGAACGCGAGTAAGAACCTCCCGATGAATACGTGCCTCTCGTACAACACCTTTTTTTCCTACCTGATCCTTACCTGCCTCAAACTGAGGTTTAATCAACGCAACCACTTCACCAGATTGACAAAGAAGCTGATATAGGACAGGGAGGATCAAGCGAAGGGAGATAAAGGAAACATCTATGGTCGCAAACTTAGGTAAGCCATGCTTTAAATCCTGTGCTTCTACATAACGAAAGTTCGTTCTCTCCATCACAACAACCTGTTCATGTGAACGTAGCTTCCAATCAAGCTGATTATAGCCTACATCTAAAGCATATACTAGCTTAGCTCCATTTTGAAGAGCACAGTCTGTAAAACCACCAGTTGATGCACCTATATCAATCACTGTTTTATCCTTAAGATCTAAATCAAAGGATTCAATCGCTTTCTCAAGCTTAAGTCCACCTCTACTCACATATTTCAAAGTAGAGCCTTTTACTTCAAATGCAGTATCTAAAGGAACCTTTGTCCCTGGTTTATCTAGACGCTCCGTTTTAGAAAAAACCAAACCTGCCATCACTGCACGTTTGGCTTTCTCTCTTGTATCAAAAAAACCATGCTGAACGAGCAGCACATCAATTCTTTCCTTCGCTGCCATCTTATGCCCTCTGAGCTTTTCTATCAATATTATACGTTTCTTTAACTCTTTGAATGAGTTGCTCCACAGTTAATCCTGCCTCTTGACGTTGCTCTGACACCGAACCATGCTCAATAAATTCATCAGCAACACCCATTCTCTCAATCACGATATCTTTTACATTATTTTCACTATAAAATTCTAATACAGCACTACCAAAGCCACCAGCTAACGCATGTTCCTCAATGGTAATTAAGTGCATTCCTTTTTCAGCTAGAGTTAGAAGCATCTTTTCATCTAAAGGTTTAATAAAGCGAGCATTAATAACAGTAGGAGAAATGCCTTCTTTACTCAAAGCTTCGGCTGCTTTTAAGGCTACTTGAACCATTGGTCCAACAGCTAATATCGCACACTTTCTTCCTTCCTTCAGAACCTCCCATGTTCCCAGTTCAATGAGCTGAGGTTCTTCATCGAATGGTACACCAACTCCTAAGCCTCTAGGATATCTAACGGCTGTCGGTCCATCCACTTGCATAGCCGTATACATTAAATTACGGAACTCATTTTCATCCTTACCCATCATGATTTGCATATTAGGTAAATGTCTTAAAAAAGCAATATCATAGACCCCATGATGTGTCTCTCCATCAGCACCAACAAAGCCAGAGCGATCTACGGCAAATGTTACAGGGAGATTCTGTCTAGCTACATCATGTACGACTTGATCATAACCACGCTGTAAGAAGGTTGAGTAGATAACACAAATTGGCTTAAGACCCTGAGTAGCTAAACCTGCACTCATTGTGACAGCATGCTGTTCTGCAATACCCACGTCAAAAAATCGATCTGGAAATCTCTGAGCAAAACCATGCATCCCAGAACCTGAAGACATTGCAGGCGTAATCGCAACAACTTCCGGATACTTCTCTGCTAACTCATTCAGTACACCACCAAAAACCTTTTTATAGTCCTGTGGACCGTCCACACTCTTGATAAATTCACCAGATTCGATTTTATATGGACCGCCCCCATGCCAAGAATCCGAATCTGCTTCAGCCGGTGCATATCCTTTTCCTTTTTTAGTAATCACATGCATCAGCACTGGACCCTTTGTCCGTTTAGCCTGCTTGAAGCACGTAACTAATTCTTCTACACTATGTCCATCAATCGGACCTAAATACGTATACCCAAGCTCCTCAAAGAAAATACCTGAAACAAACAGGTATTTAAGCGAAGCTTTTACCCTTTCAGCTGTTTTCGCTAATGTTCCTCCAACAGCTGGAATCTTATGAAGAAGATATTCAAGCTCTTCCTTCACCCATTTATATTGCTTTGCCGTTCTAAGCTTACCCAAATGATTATGCAAGGCCCCTACATTTGGGGAAATAGACATTTCGTTGTCATTTAGAACTACAATTAAGTCCTTTTGTTCATGCCCGATATGGTTGAGAGCTTCTAGTGCCATACCTCCAGTAAGTGCACCATCTCCAATCACCGCAACAACGTGGTTCTTTTCTTTCTTAATGTCTCTTGCAATTGCCATACCCATCGCTGCAGAAAGGGATGTACTACTATGACCCGTTTCCCATACGTCATGCTCACTTTCACGCATTTTAGGAAAGCCACATAACCCTTTGTACTGTCTTAGCGTATTAAACTTGTCCATTCTCCCTGTTAACATCTTATGGACATAAGCCTGATGTCCTACATCCCAAATAAATTTGTCTTTTGGAGAATCAAAAAGCTGGTGTAAAACAAGAGTTAGCTCAACAACACCAAGATTAGGTGCTAGATGACCACCTGTTACAGATAAATTTCGAATAAGAAACTCACGGATTTCTTCAGCTAATTGATTTAACTCCTGATTAGATAACCCTTTTAATTGGTTTGGATTTTGGATATCTTCAAGTCTCACGTAAGACCCTCACTTTCCTCTTGCATAAGTTCATCCTTCTATTGCTTTCTATTAACATAGGTTCTCCATCAACATCTTTTATCGATCTATGATTTTTACGTTAAGTTTCTAAGCTTTGAAGATCAATGTATCGTTAAATAACATCAAGATTAGGAGATAGGACTTTCAAATTTCCTGTCCATGCCACCTTGTGAAAATTGCCGCTAACACAGGTGTGATAACGGCAATAAGTCCACTCTATGTACATTCAACAAGCCCATTATATCACAATGCCTCTATACCCTCAATCTCAAGATCAGAAACCAGAGTTGGCCTAAACTAATAATCCCTTTGAACCATGAAATCGGCTAAATCGGCTAATCGATCTGATAGAACCTCCGCTTTTGCTAAAGCTTCCTTTGATTGCTGGACATGCTGGTGTAGTTGCTCTTTAGCACCTTCTACTCCTAATAAGGAGACAAAAGTTGATTTATCATTGTCTTTATCACTACCAACTTTTTTCCCCAGCTTCGCTTCATCACCTATTTCATCCAATATATCATCTTGAATTTGGAATGCTAATCCTATATGCTTTGCATAAGTCGTTAAATGGATGACTTGATCTGGTGAAGCTTGTCCGATGTAGCAGCCCATTCTAACAGCGCTAGTAAGAAGGTCGGCCGTTTTCCTCTCATGGATATAGTAGAGCTCATCTATCGTAAGCTTCTTGTCCTCTCCCAGCATATCAGCAGCTTGTCCCCCAACCATTCCATTTGGTCCTGCTAACAGAGAAAATTCCTGAAACATCGTCACAAATTGTTCAGGCTTCATACCTTCTGCGTTTTTAGCTAGTAGGTAAAAGGCATGAGTTAAAAGAGCATCTCCAGCCAATATAGCCATAGCTTCTCCGAAAACTTTGTGATTCGTTAGCTTCCCACGACGATAATCATCATCGTCCATAGCAGGCAGATCATCATGAACAAGCGAATACGTATGCACCATTTCAAGAGCACATGCGGCATGCTTTCCTTTTAAAGGATCGTGTCCCAAAGCGTCAAGGGTAGCAAAAAGAAATATGGGTCTAATTCGTTTTCCACCAGCTAAAAGAGAATATTCCATAGCTTCTAAAAGGGGAGGTGGGGCTTGTAAATCGGCGATACACTTCTTTAATTCTACATCCATTTTTCCTGCCCAATCTTTGATAAATGAGGATAATTGCTGACTCATGTAGACTCCTCCTCAATATCAAAATCCTTCTTCACAAACCCGTCATTTTCCTCCACTAATATCTGAACCTTCTTCTCCACTTGCTCTAGCTTTTGGTGACACGCTTGAGAAAGCTTCATTCCTTCTTGAAATAGCTCAATCGCTTGCTCTAGAGGAACCTCACCAGCCTCTAGCTGATCTACGATTGTTTCTAGCTTGTCCATCGCCTCTTCAAATGAAAGAGTGGACGATTTGTTACCGTGTTCCTGCTGCTCTTTACTCATTAGATTGATCCTCCTTTATTCCCCATACCTGACATTCAAGCTCTCCATCATGCATCTGGACTTTTAGAGGCTGCCCAGGTTCAATTTCCTTGGTTGAACGATAGAGGACTGTTTTCTCATGATTATATAGTAGGGAGTATCCTTTTGTCATAATTTTAAGTGGGCTGAATGCATCCAACTGAAACATCACAAACTGTGTTTGCTCCCTCTTTTTTTCTAAGATTCGTTGCATCCCCTTCGCAAGACCACCCGTTAATCGATCTATACGCTCCTTTTGTTGCTGAATTCTATAGCTAAGATTTGTTTGAAGTAGCTGCCTTCTACTTTGCTGGATTATCAGCTTATGCTGCTGTAGGAGCTGATTCATTCCTTTCCCTAACCGCATTAGAGCGTGATCCAGCTCTTGCTCCTTCTGCCTAACAATCTGCATAGGGACCTTAAAAGCATATCTATTTTGAAGCTGTAGCAATTCCCTTCTACGTTGATTTAAGGTTCGCTGTAAGCCCCTTTGCATCATTCCCTCAAGCTGCTGAAGCCGACCGTTCATCTCCTGTAGTAAAGGGACAGCAAGTTCCGCAGCTGCAGTTGGAGTTGGAGCACGCAAGTCTGCTACAAAGTCAGAAATGGTGTAATCTGTTTCATGTCCTACTGCTGAAATGATCGGGATGGTTGACTCATAAATAGCTTGGGCTACCATCTCCTCATTAAATGCCCAAAGCTCCTCTATGGAGCCACCCCCTCTTCCCACAATGAGCACTTCAAGCTCATGATCATGTGCCATCCTTATGGCTTGAGAGATCGAAGATGGAGCAAATTCACCCTGAACTAAAACAGGAAAAACAATGACTTCTGCTACAGGGAAACGACGCTTAAGTGTTGTTAATATATCTCGTATCGCAGCACCAGTTGGTGATGTGATCACACCTATTCTTTTGGGTACTCGAGGGATAGCTTTTTTTCTTTCAGGATCAAACCAACCATTGCGCTGAAGCTTCTCCTTTAATTCCTCAAAAGCCTGATACAGCGCTCCAATTCCATCGGGCTCCATATCCTTTACATATAATTGATACTGTCCATCTCTTTCGTAAACATTTACTTCCCCGCGAACAATAACCTTCATTCCATTTTTAGGAAGAAACTTCAAATAGCGGTTATGTCCTGCGAACATAACCGCTTTGATTCGGCTTGAGTCATCCTTTAAGGTAAAATACATATGACCTCTGCTATGATGAACAAAATTAGAGATTTCAGCACGTACCCAAACTTGAGCTAAAACTGGATCATTTTCAATACAGCCTTTAATATGATTCGTTAATTCTTTAACTGATAAGATCTGTTGCTTATTCAACTAACTCCCCCCAATAACACTTATTTCTGTTATCAAGATTGGATTTTGGATACTAAACTAAGGAAGCTGATAGCTTTTGCTTCGCAGCTTCAAGTGTATTCTTTAAGAGCATCGTTCTAGTCATAGGACCTACTCCTCCAGGAACTGGAGTAATGTAGCTAGCTACCTCAGACACTTCATCAAACTGAACATCCCCAACAAGACGCCCCTCGTCCGTACGGCTTACGCCCACATCAATCACAACGGTACCTGGAGAAACATGCTCTCGTTTGATCATATTTGGTCTACCAGCTGCCACAATTAATACATCAGCTTGTTTAGTGACTTCAGCTAAATTCGTGGTTTTTGAATGACAGATTGTCACTGTGGCATGCTCCTGTAGCATCAATAGGGATACAGGCTTCCCTACAATATTACTTCTCCCTATCACGACAACGTGCTTTCCTGCCAGCTCTACTCCTGTTGATTGGATGATTTTTACGACACCAAAGGGAGTACAAGGCAAAAATGTTGAGTTCCCTATGACCATCTGTCCAACATTAGTAGGATGAAAACAGTCTACATCCTTATCTGGAGAAATGGCAAGTAAAACTTCCTTTTCTGAAATATGCTTTGGTAAAGGTAATTGAACTAATATGCCATGAATCGTTGCATCAGCGTTCAGTCTCTCAACATGCTCTAATAATTCTTCCTGAGTCGTTTGTTCAGGAAGTTTAATCACCTGTGAAGCAATTCCTACCTTTTCACAGTCCTTAGCTTTATGAGCTACATAAGACATGGAAGCTGGATCTTCCCCTACTAAAATAACCGTTAGACCAGGCTGTACTCCACTTCTTTGAAGCTGCTCAACCTCTGCTTTAATTTCTTCACGATACTTTTTAGCTAATTCAATTCCACTTATGACTTTCGCTGACACCATATTCTCCTCCATTCCATCACTACATACTATTTTAAGTGTAACCCGTAGGAAAAGGGAAGTAAATACCCGAACGATTGATTCATATATTTCATTGAATGTTCATGTTTAGCGTGATATGTTAAAGTGTGTTCCCGCTATACACGCTACTCCGAATGCATTATCCGTAGCGTAGACTGGATTAGCTAAAATTAACCTTCCCTTTACAGCCCTATGCTCCAAGCGCTTTTTTAATATAGTCGTTATGTAAACATTAGACGCTACTCCACCTACCAGTAAAATATCTTTAATTCCTGTTTGCTTCATGGCCGTAAGCAGTGATTTCTCTATTGTTTTGGCGATATTTCTTTCTACAGCCCTAGCGATATGAGGATAATCAGCAGCAGAGCTTTGTTGTACAAGTCGTAAAGCCGCCGTAGTTGGACCGGAAAAACTAAAATCAACACCCTTGCAAAAGGATGAAATAGTAAAAGAATTCTTTGATTGCTTCAATACACCGTTTAGTTCAGGATCATCCTCACTTGTTTGAGCCAATCTTTCTAAGGACGGCCCACTTGGAAACGGAAGATTTAGAGCAACTCCTACTCGATCAACAAATTGACCGGCGTGTAAGTCTAAGGTTCCTCCTAGCTTCTCAATAGAATAGCCTGCTTCCTTACGTGTACAAAGTAGAACCTCACTTGTCCCACCTGAAAGGTGAACGGCGATAAACTGATCGTCTAGGCTTTCAGAGGCTGTAAACTCTCCTGCTGCAATATGTCCTTCTTGGTGAGAGGTAGAATATAAAGGAACAGAAAGAAAGTGAGCTAACGTCTGAGCTAAGACTTCACCCACTCTAAAAACAGGCATGTATGAATGGTCCATAGGACGAGGCTTTATACTCACTCCTATAGCTTTTATTTGTTGTACCCGAGGCATGGCTTTAAGCATCTCTGACCATTGTCTAAGATGCTCAAATACGGCCTTTGATTGTTGTAATCCAAGCTCACCTTCAGCAACTGGCAAAAGTGGGTTCTGCTCATGAACGATCTGAAAATGCTCATCAATTACACAAAAGGATGTCCGATAATTACTTGTATCAATTCCAAGAAAAGCCATAATCTATGCCCCTTGCTTCACTACGTGAGAAAGGACCCCATTGATAAACTTTCTAGACTCCTCACTGCCGTAAAGCTTTGCCAATTCAACAGCTTCATTAATAGCAACCTGCTGCGGAATATCATCACGGTATTTTATTTCATAGGCTCCTAGTCGTAAAATAGCACGATCAACCAGAGCCAAACGCTCAAAGCTCCAGTTTTTTAAAGCCTCTCGTACAGATTTCTCAATTTCGGATTGATTGGTCGTGATACCCTCGAGCACCTCTTTAATAAAAGCTAAGGACTTCGTATCTATCTTCGATTTTGTTTGCTTTTCTTCACCCTGATCATCAGTATCATCCATATTTTCAATAACCTGCTCTAGAGCCTCTTCCCAGGTACACTTGACCATGTCTACCTGGTAGAGAGCTTGGATAATGAATTCTCTGGCTTTTCTTCTTTTCATTTACCTTCTTCACCTTGTTTCACATGCACACTAACGACATGAACATTGACTTCAATAACATCTAGACCTGTCATGTTTTGAATCGCGGAGTTCACATTTTCTTGCACAGCCGTTGCCACATCAGGTATACGCACACCAAACTCAACAACGATTGATACGTCTATTACCGTTTGTGTTTCTCCTAATTCAACTTTAACACCCTTTGCTAAATTTTTACGACCTAAGCGCTCTGCAATTCCCCCTACAAAGCCCCCACTCATAAATGCTACTCCTTCAATTTCTGATGCAGCTAATCCAGCGATAACTTCAATAACTTCTGGTGCTATTTCAACTTTACCTAGCTCTGAAGTTTGCTCAAACTGAGGAAATGACGTTTCCATTTACAACACCTCCAAAAAAAATTGTCTTCTATTCTTTTTTCCCACCGTGAAGCTCGAGATAATTTGTATTAAAATCCCCACTCACAAATACTTCGTCACTTAGAACTTTCTCATGGAATCCTATGGTTGTATGAATCCCTTCAATCACAAATTCGCTTAAAGCTCTACGCATTCTTAAGATGGCTTCTTCTCTTGTTTTGCCCCAAACGATTAGTTTAGCAATCATGGAATCATAATGGGGAGTAATCACGTAGCCTGGATAGGCACTGCTATCTACACGAACTCCTAATCCTCCTGGAGGTAAATACATCTTAATTTCACCTGGAGAAGGCATAAAATTCTTATCGGGGTTCTCCGCATTGATTCGACATTCAATGGACCAGCCATTAAATTCAATATCCTCCTGAGTAAAGGACAAAGGCTGCCCTGCGGCCACCATGATCTGTTCTTTAATTAGATCGACTCCAGTTATAAGCTCAGTAACAGGATGCTCAACCTGAATCCGGGTATTCATCTCCATAAAATAATAATTCCCGTCTCGATCATAAATAAACTCTATAGTCCCCGCTCCGGAATACTGCACAGCTTTTGCCGCAGCTATAGCCGCTTGACCCATTTCCTCACGTTTACTTGGACTTAGTGCAGGAGATGGCGCTTCTTCGATTAACTTCTGTAATCTCCTTTGTATGGAGCAGTCTCTTTCACCCAAATGGACAGTGTTACCATGATTATCCGCCATAATTTGAATTTCAACATGACGAAAATCCTCTATAAATTTCTCAAGATACACACCTGGATTACCAAAATTTGCAGCTGCCTCCTGCTGTGTAATCTTAATTCCTTTAACTAATTCATCTTCTGTTCTGGCCACACGAATTCCCTTACCACCGCCTCCAGCGGTAGCTTTAATAATCACTGGGTATCCAATGTTTTCCGCAATCTGAACAGCCTCATCACTATCCGCTACCAGTCCGTCAGAGCCAGGAACAATCGGTACACCAGCATCAGTCATCGTATCACGTGCCACTGCCTTTGAGCCCATTTTACTGATAGCCTCTGCGCTTGGTCCAATAAAGGTGATGTTACAGGCCTGACATAGCTCAGCAAAGTCTGCGTTTTCAGCTAAGAAACCATACCCAGGGTGAATAGCATCAGCTTCCACGAGAGTGGCTACGCTCATAATATTAGTAAAGTTTAAATAGCTATCCTTAGAGGATTTCGGCCCTATACAATACGCTTCATCTGCCAAACGAACATGCAAGGAATCTCGATCTGCTTCAGAATACACAGCAACCGTATAAATACCTAGCTCTTTACAGGCACGAATAATTCGCACTGCAATTTCACCACGGTTTGCAATCAATACTTTGTTAAACATAGAGATTCTCCTTCTATTCAGCTTTCACTAAAAATAACGGCTGACCGTACTCAACAAGCTGTCCATTCTCCACTAGAATGTCTACAATCTCGCCTCGTACTTCTGCTTCAATTTCATTCATTAGCTTCATGGCTTCAACAATACAAACAACGCTAGAGTTTGACACCTTATCTCCAGCTTTTATGTATGGATCAGCATCTGGAGCTGGAGCAGAATAAAACGTTCCTACCATTGGTGAACAAATTTGGTGTAGACCAGCTTGATCTTGTACTGTAGCTTCTTGTTTAATTTGTGGCGTATTGCTTTGTCCATTTTGCTCTGTAGCCTGTACTGCTGGTACATTAGGAGTCACAGCTTGTACTTCTACAGGACTCGTGGATTGTACAACACTTCCTCCTTGTAGCTTTGCCTCTTTTTTAAGAGATATTTTTAATCCTTCATATTCATAGTCAAAATCAGTTAGACTTGAATGATCTACAAGCTTTATTAGCTCTCGAATTTCATGCATCTTCAACATCATTACCACCTCGGAATCAGGTTTTATTAAATACCGTACCCATTATAACATAGTTTTTCAATCAAGTTGTAAAATTAAATGACCTTACTTTAAGAGCTGCTCCCAAAGTAAGGTCTTAATTTTTCATCAAACATTTTTTATTTGAAGGAAACCTGAACCTTATTTCGTGCTACCTTAAGCTCTTCTGCCACAATATCTATGATTTGAAGCACCTGCTTAGGCTCCAAAGAATCACTGCGTACAACAACATCAACATAATCGCTATCAGCCACAACAACAGCCTCTTCATAGCCTTCTGCTCTAAGCGTATTCTCAATGATATATTCTGCCTCAGCGACATCCTCTAGGGTTTCTTTATTTGTCATCGCTTCTGCAATACTTTCAACAGACGCATTAGACTTAATCACATCATCATATTCTGTTTTTAGCATAGCCCTATTTACTTCTTTTTCATACTGCATGGCAATAATGAAATCCAGTGGATCCTCAGATTGGATAAACTCAAAATCAGCATCACTTGCTATGTCCCCTAAAGACTCTAAACTCATATCCAGCTCTATCTCATCCTCGTCAACCATTGCCACTGGATCATTGTTGAATAAATAATAGGCAGAAAGCACCACCATCAAGCTGAGCATTGTCAATAGCCAAATTGTCTGTCTTTTTAATACCATATCGTTTCCCTCCTAGCTTTTTTTAGGTAATACCGAGATTTTATGCAGAGGTACATCTAACACCCTTTGAATAGCTTCAGCTATCCAAGTCTTCACCTGAATGTTGTCTGCCCCGGTAGCCACAACCACGACTCCTCTAACCTCTGGTTTTTTCCTCATAATGACGATAGGAGCTTCCCCCTGATCTCCTCGTATTGTGACTGTCTGTTCATCCCTCAGCTGATCCTGATTATTGCGACTCCCCCCTTCTCTGTCCTGTTCATTTGTTGTTGTTGCTTGTGTTCGGATATTTTTGTCAAAGATAACCTCTTCTGTGGAATCGAGGTTCACAAATATCGATACTTCTCCAACACCTGCGATGCTGCTTAAGATGTCAATCAACCTTTGCTCATAAAACTCCTCATATTCCTGCATCGTTTCTGGAGAGCTTTCGGAGGAACCAAATGCTGCTTCTGCAGGTGCGTCGAGCTCTGCTTGGGTATCAGGAGGTGGTGACATTGGAGTTAGGACTTCACTCTGGATACTAAAGTAATTGTGCAGAATCATCGCGGCTAGGCCAATGCAAGCGAATAAGAGTATCCAGTGAATCAATCCTAACTTTCCTTTTGTTGGTGTACCTTCACTTGGTATAGCCTCGGTTTTTTCTTTTTCAAAAAACATGTGCTTCAAAAATTGCCACAGCTTTTGGAACATCAAAAGTCACCCCCTTGACCAAGCTATATGAATCTTGTCTACAGAAATATTCCATTCATCTTGTACAAATTTTAGAACCTCTTTTTCTACTTTTTTTTCAGCAGAGCTTCGCTCATCATTTTCTTTCAGTCTCTGGACATGCCTACTTCCCTCATGAACGGCCACTTCTTCTATTGGTTTGATCGGAGTAATAGCTGTTACTACTACTTCTCTTTGATCTGTGTTCTCTGTTTGTCCATTGGGCGCATCTCTTTTCTCAAGAAGAACAAGCTGCATATCATTCACAAGCACAGTCGATTGATAGTGATCTAAGCCTATCGTAATAACAGACACCTTAACGTCAAAAGCTGCCTCAATACCTATTTTGATTTCCTCCAGCCAACGCTCCTTCACTTCTTCTAGAAGTAGCTCATCCTGGACGCTTTCAAGTGCTTGCTGTTCTCTCTCAAGCTGCTGCTGTGATACCGTATCGCTTCCCCCTAATAGATCCTCTAAGGTAGTCAATAGGCGATCATGATCGAAGTTTAAAAGCTGGAGAATAGGTGATAGAATGATTAGAATTAGCAAGAAGCCAACCACCAGCTTGACATACTTTCTCATACTGCTATTAGGTATAATTAAATCAAGAAAGGTTGCAAGTAAAATAAGTAATACAATATGTCTAATCCACTCCGCTAAAAAACTCATCATTTCTTCACCTCACCATCACCGATAGATTCCCCGCTGCAATAATGATTGTAAGACCTAAGAAAAACATCAAACACACTGTGGCTAAAGCGGCGAAGACATACAGCATATTTTTACCAATGATGGATAGGCATTCAATTATGTTTGAGCTTCCTAACGGCTGGAGTAATGCAGCGGAAAGGCTATAGATTAGGGCAATCGTCATAATTTTAAGGGCTGGAAAGATACATAATAAAATAATGATAAAAACGCCTGCTAGACCAATCGTATTTTTGACAAGAAGTGAAGCTCCAACAACTGTGTCCGCAGCATCAGTAAACATCTTCCCTACCACAGGAACAAAGTTACCTGCTACAAATTTCGCCGTTTTGATCGTGACACCATCGACAACAGCCGTAGCGGCTCCTTGGACAGAGATGACTCCCAGAAAAACAGTAAAGAAAATTCCTAGCGCACCCACCCCTATATTCCTCAGAAGCTTGGACAACTGAGTGACTTTATACTGATCGGAAAATGTGCTAATAATCCCTAAAATCGTAGAAAAAAACAACAATGGGAGTACAAAGCTATAGATAAAAATGCCGCTAGAGTTTACTAAAAACACAATTAGCGGATGAAATAAGGAGACTGATGTAATGTTTCCTACTGAAGCCATTAAGGCTAGAACAATGGGTAGAAGAGCCATCATAAAGTGAACCATACTAGCAATCGCTTCTCTGGCATAGCCCATGGCACTCTGAAAGCTATTAATCGCTAGGATCAGAAGCACTAAGTAGGTAATGGCATACGCCACCTTACTAATGCTGTTCCTTTCAAATGCTGCTTGCATTTGCTCTAGAATGGCACTGAATACCGTCAGTATGAGGATACTTCCTAGCAGCTTACCATTAAGCAAAAGCTCATGAAAAAGATACTTCAATAAGCCAGAGACTAAGCCCATAGAAAAAAGAGAACCGTCTGTTTGAAAAAAATCCTTAATCCTAACTGGCTGATTTTCAGGCAAAAAGCCTTCATATTCTTCTTGGACCATTCGCCAAAACTGCTCAATTTCATCCGTCCCCAGACTTTCTAGCTGCCTTTCTACTAATTTTTCTCCTAGATGCTCTGATTGATCATCCTCAGAAGTTGTTAAATCCGTGGGAGCGATAGCCTCTGTAGCCGTTAGAGGAACGAAAAGAAAGAAACTTATCCAAGATATAATTATTACGGATCTCAGTACCATAACCCCTAACTCCTTCTCCTTAAAAGCTACTAAAATTACGCAGGTATAAGCTTCATGACCGTTTCAATGATAACTGTAATAATAGGGATGGCTAAAACCATAATTAGGATTTTCCCCGCCAGCTCAATTTTGGAAGCAATGGCTCCTTGTCCAGCATCTCTAGTGATCTGTGCCCCAAACTCCGCTATATAGGCAATTCCAATTATCTGAAGGATTGTCTTTAAATACACTAGCTGTATGCCGCCATTGGTAGCTAGGCTCTCCAGAACATTTATTACCTCAGCAATCTTATCAATCAGAAAGAGGAAAATAATGACGCCTGTAACGGCTGTCAAAGCAAAAGCAAAAATGGGCTTTTGCTCTTTAATGAGCAGAATCAGAATGGTTGCAACAAACCCTAGTCCTACAAGTTGAATGATCTCCATAGCGATAGCCTCTCACTGAAATAAAAACACAGATCTTATTTTCAGAAATAAATCCTGAATAAAATTAGCCACCATAAACAAAACAACAATAAAGCCAATGAGCGTCACCCAATGAGCCCAGTCTTCTTTTCCAGCTTGCTTTAAAATCGTATGAATCATCGCTACAACAATACCAATGCCCGCAATTTGAAATATTGTATTTACATCTATATTCACCTGCTCCACCTCTCTACAACATCAGGATGACGATGACTGCACCTGCTAGGAAGCCAAGGGTTCGGTACATCTTTTCATATTTAAGCTGATCATCTCGTGCCTCTTCTTCATATTTCTTTAAATGAGTCATCATCAAGTTGAGGTGTTTTTGTTGATCCAAACGATCAGAATTGCCAATGACAGTTCCAAAATGCTCGAGCCATTCCCATTCCACCTTCTTTAATGCAGATTGTGCTTTAACATCACCTAACGCTTTAGACCAACACTGGATAGTGCTTGCTCCATCAAGACTGGTGAAATAATGAGAGCAGTTTCCAAAAAGCTGACTGACAAAGCCTGAATGCTGCTTTCCTATCTTTTCAAATGCTGATTGAAGCGGAGTAGCTCCATAGCAAATCTCCGTCTCAAGTAACTGTAAGCTCATTAGTAGATCACGTATTTGATTTGTCCTATTACTGAGTCTTCTTGCCAAATGATAGCCGCCTAAAGTGGAGGAAAGCATAATAAACATGGCTCCGATGAGCTTAAGCATAGATCCTTCCCTCCTTTTTGATTTGGTATATCGGTTTTTGGTTTTTATCATAAATGGCTTCGATCGTTCCAACTCCATTTCTTTTACTTAAAAGAATAAAACGCTCGAACACAGGCTGTTGGAATAATGACTCTAGGGAAGGACGCGACTTTATATCCTCAAGAGAAAAACCATGAGCAGACGTTAGCAAGTATACTCCTGCATGAAGAGCCTCCAAGATAGCACGTGTATCTTCTACGCTCCCTATTTCATCAGTCACAATAATATCGGGACTCATGGAACGAATAAGTAGCATCATTCCTTCTGCCTTAGGACAAGCATCTAGCACATCAACCCTTGGCCCCAAATCGTTTTGGGGAATTCCCTCAATACAGCTAGCGATTTCAGACCGTTCATCGACAACCCCTACCTTTTGACCTTCTAGTCCAGTCTTATGGGTTCCATAGCTGAGCATCCGAGTCAAGTCCCTTAATAAGGTCGTTTTCCCACAGCGGGGGGGTGAAATAATTAATGTATTGCAGAAATAAGCCTTCTTTTCTCGTTGCTCAATAAGAAATTTGAGTATGCCTTCAGCTATTCCAATACATTGTCTGGCTATACGTATATTAAATGAACGGATATCCTTTAGATGCTTAATCCTTCCTTCTTCCACAACTGCACGTCCAGCAATACCGATTCGATGACCTCCCTGTACTGTGATGTAGCCTCTGCGTAGCTCCTCCTCAATCGCATAAATAGAATGCCTACTAATCACGTTCATAATCTTTAGAGCATCCTCCTGTGAAGTCATTATGCCATCCTGCCATGACATGGAATAAGATCCCTTTTCAGTTGGGTAATACGATTGGTTCTGGATAATAACTTCAAGAGGGCGCTGAATTCTAATCCGAATTTCTTCTATTGAATTTTGCAGGGTCTGCGGAAGCTGGCTTAAGGCTTGCCTAATATGTTGGGGTAAAAAAACGAGTAGATCCTCTCTCATCGTTTTAGCCATTCCCTTCAAAATTGGTCTATTGATTCTGTTTAACTCCATTTTATGCAGGCTTGTACGGATTCATGATAGAGATTAGATATTTTAAGAGATTTCCTCTTCACAGGTTGTATCACTCTGTACACGTTTGTGCCTGTTCATCTATTCTTGAACAAGCTCCTTTTGAAAAATGGGCAACATTTATCTGTTTCTTGCATATTCTATGGCTAACTAAAAAGGTTGGGGAAATGTGCTTTGTTATTAATATGGATAAAAATCTATATGGCAGCAAAAAGGATGGGAGAGGTAGCATGAAGATTGACGTGGCTTTATCCACTAGCTACTTGAAACAAGAGGATATTCATAACAAAACGGTTATCGTCATCGATACCCTTCGAACAGGATCTACGATTATAACAGCTTTGCATAAAGGTGCCGCAAAAATCATTCCAGTAGAAACGATTGGGCAAGCTTTGCATTATTTTCACCATGAAGATACCTACCTTTGTGGTGAGCGTTTTTGTAAGAAAGTGAATGGTTTTGATTTAGGTAGTTCCCCATTTAATCTTCTCAGTCTTGATACACATAATAAAACCCTTATCATAACTTCTACAAACGGTACAAAAGCAATCCTTAAAGCGAGAAAAGCAAGTCACTTATTAGTTGGGTGCCTTCTTAATGCACAGCATTGTATAGAACACGCACTAAATCTAAAAAAAGATATCACTCTATTATGTGCTGGCTCAAGAGGAGAATTTGCCTTGGAGGACGGTTTAACAGCTGGATATATGCTACATTTATTGAAGCAGTTTAAAGAAAACCTACAGCTAACAGATTTGGCTCAAATGCTTAGAATTGGCTACGAGGAAAATAAAGAAATGCTTAATACTTTAGTTCAAACGGGATCTACAGCGCTTCGGCTTTTAGAAACCGATCAAGAAGATGATCTTCATTACTGTCTTCAAATGAATAGTGTTCCTTTGACAGGGATCTATCAGGGCGAGGAGATTGTTGCATTAAAGTAGATGACTACATCAAAATCATCTGTTTCTGACGCTAAGGCATTTAAAGTTGCGAGCCGTCCAATGTCCCGCCGTCAGAGAGTATAAAATTTGAAGAAAACAGGGTATCAAATTTTATCTTTTTATACGTTAAAAAAGGTGCATCTAAGTCATAGTGGACTTTGGAGGCACCCTTTAAATATCATGATATTTTATTTATTTAATTCTGTATTCTATATAGTCAAGGAGCCTTACGCTCTTGATACATAATCTCCGCTTCTAGTATCAATAACAAGCTTATCTCCCACGTTTACGAAAAATGGAACTTGAACAACTAGCCCAGTTTCAAGAGTAGCTGGCTTAGAGCCACCTGATGCTGTATCCCCTTTAATTCCTGGCTCTGTTTCCGTTACTTCTAGCTCTACTGAATTTGGCATATCCACACCAATTGTTTCACCATTGTACATAATGATGCTAACGATCATGTTTTCTAATAAATAGTTTAATTCATTTTTGATCTGATTACCGTTCAACACAATCTGCTCATAGCTCTCATTATCCATGAAAGTATATTCGTCACCTGCACTATACAGGTATTGCATTTTACGAGTTTCAATATGTGCTTTCTGGAATTTCTCAGTAGGACGGAACGTTCTTTCTTGAATGTTTCCGTTACGAATATTTTTTAATTTAGAGCGGACAAAAGCAGCTCCTTTTCCTGGCTTAACATGCTGGAAATCGATGATTTGCCAGATGTCTCCGTCAAACTCAATCGTTAATCCATTTTTAAAATCAGAAGTTGTTATCATAGTTATTACTTCCTCTCACGATTAATCAATAATGATTAGTTCTTTTGTTGATTGTGTCAGGATTTCATTTCCTGTTTCCTTAATCACAATATTATCTTCAATCCGTACACCACCAACACCAGCAAGATAAATGCCTGGCTCAACTGTTACAACCATACCTGGTTGCAGCAACTCATCTGATCCTTTTTTGGACAATTTAGGATCCTCATGAACATCTAAACCAATACCGTGACCAGTAGAATGTCCAAACTGCTCACCATAGCCTTTAGCTGTAATATAATCTCTACAATAATCATCTGCTTGCTTACCTGTAATCCCTGCCTTTATGTTCCGTACACCTTGAAGCTGAGCCTCTAAGCAGATATTATAGATTTCTATAAGTTTATCAGAAGGCTGTCCTACGGCAAAGGTTCTCGTCATATCAGAGATGTACCCCTGATACACAGCTCCGAAATCTAACGTTACAAAGTCCCCTTTTTCGATAACCTTATCACTAGCTACACCGTGGGGTAAAGCTGACCTTGCTCCAGAAGCCACAATCATATCAAAGGATGAAGTGGAAGCACCTAGGCTTCTCATGTGGAACTCCAGCTCATTAGCGACTTGAATTTCAGTTAATCCAGGCTTAATAAAGTTTAAAATATGTGTAAACGTTTCATCTGCAATTTTTACCGCATGACGAATCGTTTGAATCTCCTGCTCATCTTTAATCATTCTTAGCTTCTCAACAGCCCCCGAAACGGGAACAAGCTCCGCACTAAATCTTTGCTGATACCCTCTATACGTAGCGAAGGTGACATGATCCTGCTCAAAAGCCAGACGTTTAACGTTCAAACGCTCTAAAACTTCCGCAATCTTTTCTCCAATAGGCTCTACATGTTTTACAATCTCAAAGCCTTGTGCCTGTTCTTTAGCTTGTTCTTCATAACGAAAATCCGTTATAAATACAGCCTCTGTTTTGGTTATCAAAACAACTCCAGCACTACCTGTAAATCCAGTCATATATCTTCGGTTACTTTTACTTGTAATGAGAAAGCCATCTACTTGATGCTCATCAAACAAAGCTCGAAGACGATTGATACGTTGCTCCATTATACCCCTCCTAATTCATTTTCCTCATTAAAGCAATTAAGAGCAAGCTGGTATCCTTTCAGCCTTTAAGCCTAGAATTGACACTTAAATTCCTCAGCAATGTACGATTACTATGACGATGATTGCCAGGTTCTTCACGTTGATGAACAATCTATGTACTCATGTGACATCAGCGTTTTACTCTTTTGCCTAACGATGAACGGCATGATCTCATTTATTTTATCATAAAATAAGCAAATGTGAAGGCATTAGGAGTTTGTCTCACGCTCTTTTTCTATGGAGTCAGACAGGTACTGATAAGAAATGGAATACCCAACAAAAAGTCCGTAAACAGCAAAGATACAAATAAAAATAATATTCGTTGTAAAGCCAAGCTCTTGGAAGGTCATAGCTCCAGAAATCAAGCTGTTCAAGCCTAAGAAAAGTAACACCCATAAGCTTAATCCAAACCAAATGCCGATCCAGGGTGACTCAAGCTTTCTGAAAAGGGTGTAATAAAGGGAAGAAGCTAATATGGATAACAAGCTTAAACAAAGGATACTTAAGCCATGACCTAACGGACCCATTAATGGCTTCATTCCTTGGGTAAAAGGGAGATGCTGCCAAACAACGCCAGGTCCAAAAGAGATAAAATTTAGAGCATGGGCTAAATACGTGATAAGTGAGGCAAATAGTCCTCCAAAAAAACCAACAGTAACGGTATAAAGCTGTTTTTTCTGTCTCTGTGTTTGTCCAGCTCTATTTTCATGATGATGTCTTTTGTCAGAGGATTCTTCACTCTCATCTATCCCTTGATCCGCTCCATTTGAATGATCTTCCTCTAAATGTATTTGATCAGTCTGACGTTTTCTAGATCTACTTTTTCTACTTAGCGTCTTTGTTCCCAATCTGTTTCACCCCATCTATGGAATATCTTTTGTATATTCCTAGTATGTACAGGATGAGAAAGAAAAATGAGTTACTTCTAGCTATTGTTGCTTTTCAAGTAACCAATCTGCTAATAGACTAGCTTGTTCTTCACTAAAGTTTTTCATTTGAGGCATTCTACCCAATCCATTTAAGATAATCTCAGCAATCTCTTGCTCATTGTATTTTCCGTCAAGCTCAAGTAATGATGGAGCACTTCTTCCAGAAAGGTCAGTACCATGACAGCCGATACAGCTACGCGCTAACACCTCTGGATTTGTTTCATTTTCAAAGCTTCCTTGTCCTCCACAACCAGCCAATACTAGGCTTAATAAAAGGATGATAGAAAGCTTAAATGTGATCTTCCTTGTCATTATATGTTGCCTCCTTCAATAGCCATTCCATGCTTCTATTGTAAATCGGAATCGGGTAAAATAGTAGTCTTTCCTTTCTTTTTCATGTACAATGACAATGGAAGGAAATCCTTCATTTAAGTAGTATAAATCGTATGAATTAACTATAAAAAATAGAGCTAGGATAGGTTGGTGAAGAGTCAATATGGAAAAGAAAACTGCTTACGGTGGGCAAGCGGTTGTTGAGGGTGTTATGTTTGCTGGTAAAAATGTAAATGTAACAGCCATTAGAAGAAAGGATTCATCTCTTAACTTCTTAGAAATTGAACGAAAGGTTATTCCTTGGGCCCAGAAGCTTAGGAAGATTCCTTTTATAAGAGGAAATGTAGCTATTATTGAATCTTTAATTAACGGAAGTAAGCATTTGAATTTCTCTACAGAGCGTTTCGATGTGGATCCAAAGGATGATGATCAAATTGTACCCGAACAGGAATCTTCTAAGCTTACAATGATTTTAGGAGTAGCGGTTGTTGCTGTACTTTCTTTTTTGTTCAGTAAATTTGTATTTACGGCACTTCCTGCTGTAGTGGCACACTCCTTTTTCCGTGAATGGTTCCCGGGACATCTAGCACAAAATATTATTGAAGGCGTCATAAAAACTATTCTTTTATTCGGATACATTTATCTAATATCCCTTACACCTTTAGTTAAGAGACTGTTTCAGTATCATGGGGCTGAACATAAGGTTATAAATTGCTATGAAGAGGGTAAAGAGATAACGGTTGAGAATGTGCAAAGCTCATCTCGCTTACATTACCGCTGTGGAAGTAGCTTTATCATTTTTACTGTGATTATAGGAGTGTTTGTGTATCTATTGGTACCAAGTGAACCATTACTTGAACGGGTACTCTATCGTTTAGCCCTTATTCCAGTAGTTATTGGTATAGCCTTCGAAGCTCTACAGCTCACAAATAAAGTTAGAGATATCCCTGTTCTGAAAATGCTAGGCTATCCAGGTCTTTGGGTTCAGCTTTTAACAACAAAAGAACCAACAAATGAACAGGTTGAAGTATCAATCGCATCCTTTGAGCGTATGCTAGAATTAGAGCAGCAGGCTGAAAGTGAAAAAATAAAGGTAGCGAAAGAGAATATTCAGCCTATCTAAAAGCATTAAATAACAATAGGACCATATTGAAATGAATAAAAGGTGGTGATGATCCCGTGAGAAAACTAAAGCATCCTGTGATTTATGTTTTTCTTGGTTTAGCTGCATTTGGATTTTTATGGCAGCTATTAACTCAACCACAACAGCTCTTAAGTACAATTCTTTCTATAGGTCTTATTGTTCTGATTGGGTTTGGGATCTACCATTTTTTAATTAGGAAAGGGAAGTTAGGACATACTCAAAAGTCCTTTTCCAATTATAGAAGATATCCAGTAAGT
Source organism: Bacillus horti (assembly GCF_030813115.1). NCBI lineage: Bacteria > Bacillati > Bacillota > Bacilli > Caryophanales > Bacillaceae > Caldalkalibacillus > Caldalkalibacillus horti. Next base: position 98,268 of record NZ_JAUSTY010000011.1, read on the forward strand.
AAGGATGCCACAGCTAGAGATTATTACTCGGCTGCTAGCTCTGCAAAAACAAAATCCGTTCAAAAAAAAGCTAAAACGAGATCTAAATCGAGCAAAGCTAGGAATCATTCTTTTACGGTCATAGAAGGAAAAAAAGGGAAGCGCAAGCTCTAGGCCTGTTAGCATCAGGCTAGAATGCCTACACTTCCCTTTCGTTAAAACCAGCATACAATGGCTGGTTTTTGTTTTGGCGTTAACTCAGCTTCTGCGTAAACCTGTTGTTGGGATTTCTATGCTTCTCAATATACTCAACAAAGTTCCAGATGGTAAAGAATTGCCTTGTTTCAGAGCGTCCAAGCTCGATCAACTGAATTTTCTGCTCATTAGTCAGGGAAAAATCCGTTGCTTTGATGTTTTCCACAGGGATAAACACTGTTCTTGAAGCGTTAGCTTCTTCAATATGGCGTCGATCATGAGCCTCCATCATGGTTGAGAAAATAGCCATAAACATCGTGATCGGACCAGCTATCCGATTGGGCTGCTGAAACATTTCTGCTGCCTTAAGCCTGTAGCCAAACGTTGGCCAGCGTGGCGAATGTCGAGCATCAAATAGCCAAATCGGATAATTGCTTAATAGACCGCCATCCACCATATAAATTCGAGTTCGATCAGGTAAGTATAGGATATAAGGCTGAAAAAAGTAAGGGATACTGCTACTGATACGAGCAGCTAAGCTGATGGGGAACGATTCCCAAGAGAGCCTGTATTGATGAAGATCATCAGGTATAATAACAAGCCTACCATTAGAAATATCAGATACAATAATTTTTAGCTTTCCTGCTGGAAGGTCTCCGAAAGTTGTGACTCCCTTGGCCTTCAGCTTGTTATCTAACCATTTTTCAATATGAATAGAGGAGTAGATTCCGTTTTTGAACAATAAATTAAGACCTTTACCTACAACGGGTAAACGTCCTATAAGATCTGGCTTGAGAAAGAAAAGGAAGGACAATTCGTCCATCATGAGCTCTAGCTCTTTCCCTGTATAACCAACAGCTAATAAACTGGCTATTATTGAGCCTGCAGAGGTTCCTGCTATGCGGTTAAATGAGTAGCCCTGCTTCTCCGTTTCCTGAATGGCTCCAATGAACGCAAGACCTTTTACTCCTCCTCCTTCGAAAACAGCATCACACTTCATGTCACTCATCTCCTCTAAATCATAATGGATACAAATCTACGATCAGTCATCATTATCATTCAGCTTATGAGTATTAAAATGGAGCTTGGCATATGACAAAAGCATCAGATTTCCATCTAATGCTTTATACTCATTCCTTTTCGTCTTCTGCTTTTAATTGTGCTAGCTGTTCTAAGCGCTGTGGGTCTTCCTTGAAATAGCGGACCAAATATTCAATGGAAGTAATGGAATCGGTGCTTAAATGATGCTCAATTCCCTCCACATCGGCATAAATATTTTCTTCATTTACCCCAATCATTCCCAGGAATTCCTCTAGTAAAGAGTGACGATCCACTAAGCGTTTCCCGATCTTCTTCCCCTTAGCTGTTAAAAATAACCCTCTGTATTTTTCATAGACCAAATATTTCCCCTGATCTAGCTTTTGAACCATTTTGGTCACAGATGAAGGGTGAACCTGTAAGGCGTCCGCGATATCTGAAACTCTGGCATAGCCCTTTTCCTCAATTAGAGAATATATTTGCTCTAAATAATCTTCCATACTAGGTGTAGGCATAGACTCTCCCCCATCATTAAAGTACTAGCTGTATCTCTATTTATGTGTATACGTATGAAGTTGGTGGTCGTGAACATACGTCAATATTTCCTAGACCAAGCTTTGTTGCATTAAGATGATACACTCTTTTGGCAAGAAATACAAGGCTTTTACGTAAAATACTCAATTTTCGCCTGAGGGAAATAACGAGTAATCTGATCTCTGACGAACTGGTTAAGTTCATCTGCCTCTTCATTCTGATACACGTACTTTCCTCTGCCGTAACGTCCCCATTTGTATTTCCTAGATTCCTCATCCATTTCTAGCTTCGTCTTAGGATAGCGTTCCAAAATCACACGCTTAGCCGTTTTGGTGAACCGATGCATAATCAGCTCAAACGTTAAATCCTCTCTTTCCTCCTGACCAAGCTCTTGATCTAATTTGACAAACAGCTCCTCATATCCTTCCTTCCAGCCATCAAATCGAATCAAAGGTGCTACTATGAAACCGAGTGGATAGCCTGCTCTTGCCACCTTCCCCGCTGCTGTAATGCGATCCTGAAAACTAGATGTGGCTGGCTCAAAATTCTTAATCACATAATCAGCATTGACGCTGAAACGAAAGCGAGTGCGCTTGTTGTGCTTAGCCTTTAGCAAATGATCAACATGGTGGTACTTTGTAACAAAGCGTAGGCGACCAAATTCCTGCTGACCCATAAATTCAATCGCTTTAAACAAGGAATGGGTCATATGATCGATACCTACAGGATCGGATGTACATGCTGCTTCGAATCGAGTAATTTCAGGTTCTCGTTCTTTAATGTATTCTTCTGCTTTAGCAAAAATATCCTCAAGGTTCACATATACTCGAATATAGGGCTTGGCTCCAAGTGTAGTTTGCAAATAGCAATAATGACAGTGTCCCATACAGCCCGTCGATAAAGGAATGGCATACTCAGCTGAAGGCTTCGACGTGTCAAACTTAAGTGTCTTACGAACTCCTACAACAAAAGTTCGCTTGGCATTTTTGTACGCCGCTGCAGGTGTATCTCCTGGAATTCCTGTCACTCGGTTATGTGAAGTGGTCATTTTAATCGGAATATCCTTTTGTTTAAAACGCTCCATCAATTCTTTACCTAAAGGGTACTCTAAAGCATCAGGCTCAAAGTATACTAAATCAGGCTCAAATTGAGGGATTGACTTAATTTTTCGTTTGGTGAACTGCTTATTTTTTGCCACACTATCACCTCATCAACGATTTACTTTTGTTTAGTGTTGACGAGGAAAATGACTGTATGCGAGTTAAAAAATGTAAGGGCAGACTTAGTTCCCTCTGCCCCACACTATACAATTGATCCTGCATCTTCGATTTGAATTATCCTAAACGATCAAACCAGGTTCCTTGAATTAAATTTTGGATATAAGAAGAAATAACAAATAATTGATCAGTGACAAGTAAAATCCCCATCAGAATCATCATCGCTCCACCAACCTTCATAATAAGATTGGAATATTTTAAAATCCATTTCGTTGAGCCAATGAAGAAGGAGAATAAAAGAAACGGCAAAGCAAATCCTAGGATAAACATAGAAATATACCATGTCCCTAAAGAAGGATTAGAGGAAGATAAGCTAATTATTAAGGTCATAATTGGACCGATACACGGAGTCCATCCAGCAGCAAATCCGACACCAATAAAAAGCGATCCAAAGTAGCCCACAGGCTTTTTCGAAAACTGATAGCGCTTCTCCTGCATGAGCCAATCAACCTTCAATATCCCAACCAAAAATAGACCCATGATGATTAGTAGCACACCACTGACATTTTGAACAACATCACGATATTGAATAAATAAATTACCAAGCAATGTTGCACTTAGTCCTATGGCAAAGTAGACAGAGGACACTCCTAGTAAAAAGAAGACCGTGTGAGTAACAACCTTGAAGCGCACCTGCTTACTTTTTGTATCCTTAATATCCTGCACGGATATTCCAGTAATATAAGATAAATACGCTGGATAAAGCGGCAAGGTGCAAGGAGAAATAAAGGATAAGACCCCTGCCCAAAACGCAATCCATATTGTAAGATCGTTAATACTTTCCATGTGATCGAACACCTTTCAGGAATCATTGCCACAGAGTGATAAAAAAGACGGCTATGATTGCATAAAATTATGGTATATGTAACTTACAGCGCAACTACCATTAGCATTAAGCATATGATTCATACTCAGTAATAAAAACAAGCTGACAAGCTCTACTAGTATTCTACACATATAAGTAGGAAAATAGAATGCAAAGTGCATTTCTGTCACGAAATCCTCATAACTCAGGTCTTAGCCAACCCCCTTTCGACACCAATTTTCCTCTCATTATTGGATTCAACTAGAACACGGTTGTAGAACGTTTCATAATTAGATATAATTACATTAATGAAAAAAAGGAGTGTGAAGGGATCAATGTTTTCCTTTTTTCTTGCAATTGGATTGGCTTGAGGACGGGAGAAATCTGTCCAATTTTGCCGATACAATAAAGAGCGAGAAACAAGGGGAAAACACCTTTACACCGTTAACGGGATCAATAGATACGGGGTAGGGCGTGAATTCGTCCTACTTTTTTTATGGATTTAAATAAATCTAAAGAAACATGACCTAAGGGGATTTATGTACACTGTTATACTGTACTCTCCTTGTTTCTACGCAGATGGCTTTTCATAAACAAAGCTACTAGTTTAGAGAGGAGAAACATATATGAGTATTTTAGATGTAGAACACATCACACATACCATTGCAGATAAAACTATTTTTCGTAACATTTCTTTTCGTCTATTAGCTGGCGAGCATGTTGGACTGGTTGGTGCTAATGGTGCAGGGAAATCAACGCTGCTTCGCATCCTATGCGGTGATATTTTGCCTGATGCAGGTAGGGTTCAATGGATATCTAATGTTCAGGTAGGACACCTAGAGCAGCATATACAGCTTAAACCTGAGGAAACCATTCTTCAGTTTCTGCTAAGCGCATTCTCAGATTTATACAAAATGGAGAGTGACATGCTCCATATATCCGAGCAGATGGGCCAGACATCAGGAAAAGAATTAGACGTATTGTTGAAGCAATTCACTGACTTACAGGAAGCCTTAGAGCACGGAGATTTCTATCGATTAGAATCAAAGGCTGAAGAAGTAGCACGGGGTTTAGGTCTAACAGAGATTGGCTTAGAGAGCAGAGTCGACACATTAAGTGGAGGGCAGCGGACAAAGCTTTTATTAGGTAAGCTACTGCTACAGCAGCCACAGGTCCTTTTATTAGATGAGCCTACTAACTACCTAGATACAGAACATATTAATTGGTTTAAGGACTATTTAAAGGATTATCCTAACGCTTTTATCCTAATTTCACACGACACTGATTTTATGGATGCTGTCGTTCATCTTATATATCATTTGGAGCACCAAGAGATACAGCGTTATGTGGGAAATCACACACAATTTTTACACGCTTATGAGCTTCGTAAAAATGAGAAGACTCTTGCTTATCGCCAACAGCAAGCAGAAATAAAAAAGCTAGAAACATATATTCAGAAGAACAAAGTACGTGCTTCAACGGCAAAGCAAGCTAAAAGCCGGGAAAAGAAACTAGAGAAAATAGAGCGATTAGACAAGCCTGTCATTTTGCCTCGGCCAAGGTTTAGCTTCCCTATAACAGGCGAACCTGGCGAAACAATTATGGAAGCTAGGCAGCTCGTTGTTGGATATGAACAGCCTCTACTCCCTCCCTTAAACCTTACTCTTAAGCGAGGTATGAAGGTCGCATTAATTGGCTATAACGGCATAGGAAAAAGTACTAGCTTGAAAACAATTTTAGGACATATACCTTTATTAAGCGGAGATGTCATCCTTGGGGAACAGGTAAAACCAGCGTATTTTGCTCAGGAACTCCATAAGGATAAAAGTCATCCAGACGATACACATACAGCGATTGAAGAAGTATGGCATGCTTTCCCCCACTTGACTCAGAGGGAGGTTCGGAGTGCCCTTGCTAGATGTGGACTAAGATCCGTACACCTTAAACAATCACTTGCATCGCTTAGTGGTGGAGAACAAGCAAAGGTACGCTTATGTAAGCTCATGCTATCTGACACAAACTGGCTCATCTTAGATGAACCGACAAATCATCTCGATTTGGCGGCGAAGGACGCGCTGAGGGAAGCGTTAATTGCATATCCCGGAACGATACTACTTGTTTCACATGAGCCTAGCTTTTATCAGGATTGGGTGACGGATGTGTGGGATATTGAAGCGTTAATTAATGAAGCATAAATAAGTATTAACGAAGAAGAACTATGCATGATTTTATTGGTTATTCAGATTTAATGTGTAATAGAGATAGCTGAACACTTTCGTGCTGATCAACTAGTGTTAAGTAAATAGAGGATAGAGAGTGGAATCGTTGCTCTCTATTCTTTTTTGAATTCTATTCATTTATTAATTCTCTGATTTTATTAATCTGTGGATCACTTCCACTGATTATATCCTACTCAGACAATTCATTTAAATCTATCCTCAAATTTACTCTTCTCTAAGATTTCAGTAGCCCACATAGCTGTCCACTCCTCCAAAGTGACCTCTGGATTGTTTTCTAGAAAATCCTGCATGATCTGATATCCTATTTTGTAGTTTGAGGCCATGGGAATCCGCATTCCATGATTACCTCTAAAAAAGTCTACAGACAGATTAGAATCTGGCTCCATAACCTTCTTCATTATATTCCATACATGCTCCTCTTCTTCAAGTTGATCAAGCCAAGGGACATGCGTATCTGGATAGATTAACTGAGCAAAAGTATCTGCCTTTCCCTCCATAATTATTTTTTGTTCTAGAAAATCAAGTGGTCGCCTATTCACAATCATATCTTCAAAAACAATAGCATGATGATACTCATGTGCTGAAATGTACTTTAGAATATCTATATCTAAGCTAATAGGATCTAAGTGGATTACAATGTTTCTATCTTTATCAGCAAACCCACTAACTCCACTAACATACTGATTGTAATAAGCCTCTTCAGGATTAGCTACAAAGAGAAAGATATTTATAGGTAGTTTACTAGGTAAAAGTTCAGTTGACTCATTTAATGACAAGATAACTGCTTCTAGGATTTCATCTTGCCGCTCTTTAATGAGGTTGATATAGGATTCATACTCGTCTAATCTATAGCTATATCTAAAATTACCTTCATCTAATGAGTTTATTCGGTGCTTCCCTCCCCTTGCGATCAAACGAAAAGGCTCTAGAATAGTCTCCCTGTAAATCCGCTCCCATTCTCCTCTGTCACTCTCTCTAGCCAGAGAAACATACTCCAAAGCATGATCAAAGAAAGTAGTTATAAAAAACTCCGTATCCTTATGTACAAAAGTGAAAGATCCTTCTTCGGTTTCTTGTACTTCTATCTGAGCTATAACATCCTCATCTTCAGAAACTTCACATGCCGTTAGAAAAAGAAGACTAAAGACAATAAGTTTACACGTATATAGTAGGAACTTTGCCAAGTTAACCACTCCTTTCGATTTGAGAATTGAAAATTTACTATCTAGATACATTATATTACAAATTAATAAGATAAAAATGGTAAATTAGGAAATATAAAAATAATGTTTTTCTATAAAAATTTACTAGGTGCTCAATTCAAGAAAAGCTTCTATTGAAGCCCCCTCGAAGAAGTCGTCTAGTCCATCATTAGTGGAAGCTTCACTTGCCGTCAGAAAGTATAAAATTTGATGGAAACAAGATATCATATTTTACACTTTCTTAAACGTTAAAAAAACCGCTCGCAAAAGAAGTCGAGCGGAACATATTACTCTACACTAGCAAAAGTATGCTTTCTCAGGATAGCAAACAAGATCAAGGTTAGCAGTGTAGACATAATAAATAACAAGGGGATAGGAAGAAATTCAGCCCATAAACCAGAAATAAACAACCCAAGGGGAACAGCAAGCTTCATTAACATGGATGACGTACCAGCTACTCGTCCTAACAAATGATTTGGAGTGAATTCTTGCCTAATGGTAAAGTAGACAACGTTAGACATTGTAATAGCGAAAACACGTATGAATAAGGATAAACTAAGCATCCACCAATGAATAGAGAACACAAGAATGAGATAGCTTATCGCCTCCAAAAAGATACACGAAACATAAAGTTTACCTCGACCAAATTTCCTCCTTAGAAAAGGGATACATATGGAGCCAACTAATCCCCCGACTGCCCCCATGCTGAACATAAAACCAATTTGTTGTTTTGTAGTATCAAGAATATCAGCTGCATAGAAAATTAGAACTCCTGTAACAAGGCTAGCGGAGAAGTTGTTAAAAAGAACCGCAATTGTTGGTGTAAGTAGTATTTTATTTGATAATAGTGAGTCAATTCCTTCCTTCATTTCCTTCCAAATTGAACTGTTCACCTTCTTTTCCTGCTTAACAGTAGCTGGAATCCGGGTGAACTGAACACAGATAAGTAGTAAAGCTAAACAGACTAAATATAATGAGAAATTTACTTCAAATGAATACAAGGCGATCAGAACACCTGCTATACCTGGACCAGTCATACTTATCAGTGTATCTACAAAGGATAATTTCGCATTGGCTGCTGTTAATTGTTGTTTGGTTACAAGCTGTGGGAGCACAGAATGATGAGCATTCCCAAACGTATAGCCTGAGGCAGATAATACAAATCCAAGAAGATATAAATGCCACAGCTCTATTTGATCGACATACAGGAGATAAACAATTCCACTTAAGCATAGAATTCTGAGTATCACCGTTATAGATAGTATCCATTTACGATGATAGCGATCGACAAGGACACCAGCTATCATACCGATAATAATATTTGGGAAAAAATCAATAGCTCTCATTGTGCTCATAGCTAAGGCAGATTGGGTCAAATCGTATATCAATAAAGGTAGGGTGATTAAATAAATCTGAAAGCCGAAGTTTGAAAGTATGGAGCCTGTCCATAAAAATAGAAAGTTCTTATTTTGCCACAACGATTTCTCTAGTACCTCTTGTTGCAAATTAGTAGGATTAATATTCACTATTTTACCTCTCTTTAATTTTTGTTTTCTCCTATTCACCCTCAATCAATGCCATAATCAATGCTATAAATTTAATGCTTTTTACCATGTATAACTATGTAATTAGACTTGCATGATATGTTGTAGCATTTGATTATGTACGCTTGTCTAGTTTATCTAGAAAAAAGGTGTGAAAAAAGTGTAGAATTATATATAATTAATCTCACTATTTAAGGAGGAACAGAATTGAAATTAAGTGAACATTATGTTCAGCTTTTTGAGACGTTCATCTCTCAACAAGCTAGCAAACCACCAGAGAGCGGATATGGGCTACATTCTTCTGTCCATACCAAGATAGATGAGATTCAATCGGTTTTATGCTGTACAACTAGGCATACCAAATGGATCTTAAAAGAACTTCGGAACAAGCATTGGATCGAGTGGGAAGCTGTTCGTGGTAGAGGAAAATCTTCGAAACTTACCTTTCTCCTGCTCCCAGATGAAGTGAATGCTCAAATGGCTAAGGAGCTTGTACTTGAAGGTAAGTATGATCTTGCTTTACAGCAATTATCCAACGCTGACCAAGCGATTAAAGAGCAATTTCATCATTGGCTTAATGGTCAGCTAGGGTACATGATCGAGAAGGAGGGGCAGAAAGAAATAGATGTATTACGATATCCTTTTTACCCGTCCATTCTCAGTCTTGACCCTGCCCATTTACTTTCAAGACATGAAGCTCATATGATCGGGCATATCTTTGACACTCTGCTGAAATACGACCAACAACAGAATAAGATAGTCACTCATTTAGCTCATTATTGGGAGCCCACTCGGAAGGGGAAAGTATGGACCTTTTATTTGAAAAAAGGAGTCAGATTTCATCACGGCAGGGAGCTTACAGCTAAGGACGTCGTACAGACATTCCAACGATTCAGGGAGATCAAAAAAGCGGCTCATCTTTGGCAGCAGTGGACATTAAAAAAAGTAGAAGCACCACATCGTTATGTAGTCCGATTTACATTGCAAAAACCTGATTACTTGTTTCCTTACTATTTAACCTATCCGCATACTTCTATTATTCCTATTGAAGTGGTAGAAAAAAATGTAGGAGCTTTTGGTCTTTCCCCCGTCGGAACGGGCCCCTTCAAAGTCATGAAACATGATAAAACCATGCTTACTCTAAATGCCTTTAATCACTATTTTAAGGGACGTGTCCAAGTAGACCGAGTAGAGATTCTAACTCTTCCAGAGCTGCTTCAAGAGGAAGGGGAGCTAATCAACTATAGATATGATTTTAGTGAAAAAACTCATAGATCTGAAGGTGCTTTAAAGGATAAAAGTTCTTGGAAAAGTTTAGTTAGTATGGAGAATGGGGCGTCCTATTTCGTTCATAATCTAGAAAAAAAAGGACCACAACAGAGTATTTTATTTCGGCAAGCATTGTATACGGCTTTGTCTATTTCACAAATTGGAACAGATCTTGGCTTTGCCAATTACATCCCTGCCTTTAGCTTTTTTGCGGAGAAAAGTAAGGAGTTTCCCGTACAGCGAGCCAACCTCGAACAAGCCCAAGAATGGTTGAAGCGATCAGGATATAATGGAGAAACCATTCGTATCTGTTCCACAGAAATTCGCCCAAAGGTCAACCTAGAGATGGAAATGAAGTGGGTTCAAAAACAATGGTCTTCCATTGGGGTTCAATCTAAGGCTGAAGTAATTCCCATTCACCAGCTTGCAAAACCTGAGTTCCTATCTCAAGTTGATATCGTGTTTGCTGGAGTGACTTTAGGTCATCATCCAATTGTATCTCTGGTACGAACCTTACAAATGCCTATGGCATTCATCTATCCCATGCTTCATCAATCATTGAAGGATAAACTAAATGAAACACTTAATGTAGTAAAAAGTACAACGGATTCTGATGATCAGATGAATGCTTTAATCGATTTAGAGAATGTGCTGATTGAAGAGCACGCTCTTCAATTTTTATTCCACAGATCACATAGTGTACAAGTACGTTCAGGTACAGCACTTCAAGGTGTTAGGCTAAATGATGATGGACGCGTAGACTATAAGTCTCTATGGTTTAAACCTCGTTCATTAAGAAGCTAACTACCAATTTACTCTTTAATATACAAATTAAGATACAACAATAATATTGGGGTATTAAAAAAACGCCGAATGCATCTTCAATACATGCACTCGGCGTATGCTTGTTACAAAAAATCATGAATTTCCTTCATAACATGATCAAGGTCGTCAATAAAAGGAAAGTGGCCAGCATCAAGATAGACGAGCTTCGCTTCTTTACCATGACTTTCTAAATCCTCTACGATCTCCACTATCATCGATTCAGATGTCAAACGATCCTCTTTTCCCCACAACACAAGCACTGGAGCTTCAATTAATCGAATTTCTCCTGTCCCATCAACTAATCCATTCCACTTACTACTTATATTAAAGTAATTAGCGGCATGCATCACATCAATCGTATTACGCTGTTGTAACGCTGCCTCTATATAACGATCATACCTTTCTTCACTAGGCTGAACTTTATCAAATACAAGATAATCCCAAGCCTTTTTCATGTACTGCTTGTCTTTTGAGGAAATGGCTTGTAACGTTACAGCCAGTCTTGGATCGTCCAAAATCTCCTCCTTCGATGTTAGACGATTTGTCGTACTACCATTCTCACTCTCCTCACTTTGATAGATTGGATAGCCACGTGTGGAAAGTGAGGCCAGCAAGATGATTTTTTCGACATGTTGCGGGTAATTAGCGGCATATTGCATCGCCACACCCCCTCCATTTGACCATCCAATGATAGAGAACGCCTCTAGTCCAATTTGATCAACAAAGTGTTTAAGATCAGTAGTAAAATCCTTTATTGATCGAATCGGTTCCCGATATGTTGAGTCTCCATATCCCCGTAAATCAACAGCATATATCGTATACGTTTCGTCCATTTCCTCAAGAAAAACATCCCAATGAATGGAGGAAGCCATGTTTCCATGAATTAATAGTAGGTTTCGTTCGCCACCTTTTCTTTCGCGATACGTCAGAGTTTCTCCATTAGGTAAAGCCACATTCTTCTTTTCAACCTTCATCAAAACGCCTCCTTATTTTAGTCATAAAAAAAACCTACCATCAATTGGATAGGAGGCGACAAAAAGAACACAAAGAAACCAAGAGTTTCCTCGAGCCAATAATGATCGCACTAAAAAAGGCATACTAATCCTATCCAAAAATGGTTCATTCACGAACATTCATTTTTTGAATGAGAATTAGTTGATCATTGGCCTAGGTCACCCTTTCATATAATTTCTTTCATTATAGAATAAATAGGCTATTATTGTCAAAATCTATAAAGGTAAACTGTAACTTAAGACTTTTATAGGTGTTTAAAAGATATCCTAAATAGCCATCTAGTGATTTATTTAGCCTAATCATTCAAAGAAGCTGCCATTTCCATGACTTTGGGACAGCTTTTTTGACTTATAGCTCAACATGTAGCTCTAAAATAAAGTTTGATCAAAGACACCTCACAAACCCACATCCTCCGTTACAATTTTTCATGATTATATAGGTGTTTTAAGATTTAGGAAAAAGCTTATGGTTTAGCCCATATCAAATATAAATAACCAGCCAAGTAACGCTCCTCCCTAATGAACTTTAAGTCAGACTCTTTTACAATTTCAGAAATATCTCTGTTCTGGTGGCACCCTACAACCTTTAGTGCCAAAGGATTCAAAGATTTTTGTAACCATGCCAACGGTTTGTTTGTACTAATACCGTGCTCCATCATCAGTATTTTCCCTTCTGGCTTACACCACTTTTGAAAGCTATTTAAAACACTTACAGGTTCTTGATAGGCACATAAGCTGCCGGAAGATATGATAGTATCAAAGCTGTTTTCGTTAAATTCAACAGTTTCCACATCATCTTGAATAAGTGTTGTTTTAAAAGGATAATCTTTGGCCGCATTCTGCGCTGTTTTCAACATTGCATGACTAAAATCCAAACCTGTCAATTCAATATCACTACTATAGAAGGGGAAATTCAGTCCAGAACCAATGGCAACTTCCAATACCTTTCCTTTGGCTTCTTGAAAAATTCGTTGACGGAACTTATAAGCCTGACCGTTTTTTCGTCGTTTATCATATTTTTTTGCTTGCTTATCAAACTTTTTAATTAATGATTGACGATCCATATCATCCCTCGATCTCCTTGTTCATTCAGAGCATTTTTATTTAGCGAAATCAGTCCATTTTAGTTGAGGATTTATATCTCCCTTTTTACTTAATTGTAATTTTCTTTATACGTTTTGCTCAAATCGAGCAAGTTCCAGATTGCTTCGACAACTTCGAATGGACAATCCGTGTGAATCGTGGCATGCCCAGCATTTTTGAGTATACGATGCTCTCCACGCGGAACTGAATTGGCTAATTTTGTATAAATCGTATTTTTTACATTATTGAATGGATCAATAGTCTCGCGCAGGAATGATTGACTTGTTAACAGAGTCGTAAATGGGTCGATCCCCAACGCTGTAAACACGATCAACGGGATATCTGGCATGTCTCCTCCTTTACGGACTTCGTTATAGAGTTCGCTGTTCAAGTTTTTCTTTTCCGTAATCGTTTTCAATAATGTCCTGAGATGATAGTCAATCAGCGGTTCACGTATCGAATCCGGCCACTTGGCAAACATCTGATCGAATAATCCACGAAAGGATCGCTTGTAAGTTAGGAGTGTCCGAACGATCGCAAAGCTCTGCTGAGGTAGATAGCGTTTCTTTAACTTTGGTGTATGGGAGAGAAAGTCCTCGTGAGGCGGTTCTAACAGAAGCATTCCGGCTACCTCATCTGGAAACCGTTGAGCGTACCGTTGTGCGTAAATTCCACCCAACGAGTGGCCGACGAATATATAGGGAGCTGGTACACCAGCGGTACGTAAAAGACTCCGCAATTCATCAGTGACCTCGAGGGCACTTCGAGGCAGCTTAACCTGATCGCTCCAGCCCGTTCCCGCTCGATCATAGATCACTGATGTTGTACGCTGACTAATTTGATTGTGAATATTGAGATAATCAAGCCCGACCATGCCGGCTGCTGGTAAAAAGACTACTGCTGGACCTCCGACCCCAGCACAGTCGAGTAACAAGTGTCGTCCTTCCACGTTGTAAAAACGTCCAATCGGCGATCCATTGTCTATGGACTTATCACCTTGATGTTTATTTGTATAGTCTTTCATCGCTAATATCAAGACCTCCATTCATTAATTTCTATTTATAAAAGATTTTCTTGAGTTCATTAAGGTATCCATCAAGTTCTGCAAGAATATTGTCATAATCTAATTCAGTGATTTCTGAGTTCCTAATATCCTCTAGTATCTGATTGGTAAAACCAATATTCGACCAAAAAATAAGCTGCTTGCTTCTTTCAACGTCCAGTCCTTCCCTGAATTTAGATTCATCAACCTTATCAAACATTGTCTCGTGGCATAAAAATTGTTTCTCATTTACTCTTCCTTCCAGCTCCTTGTTGATTTCATCAGACTTCGTGGTAGCAGTAATTTTTATAAATTCGAAAATCCAAGGATGCTTTTGCAGCAACTCAATCTGGAGAAGATATGATTGACGCAGTTTTTCAAAAATATCTTGTTCTTTAAAATTCATTAAATCAAGATATTCTTTATTTATCATGTCAGTGCAATAATCATAAAGGTATAGAAAAAGGTCTTTTTTGCTATTTACATAGTGGAACATTAAACCTTTTGAAATCCCGGACTCTTTAGCAATAACATTTGTCGAGGCATCATCAAATCCCTTTGTGGCAAATTCCTTTAATGCTGCATTTAATATTACTTCTTTTCTTTTGGATTCCAGATTCGAAATTTTTGTAAGCATGATAACCACCTTTATTTACTTTTTACCTTTAAGGTCAATTTATTATAATTTCATTTACCTAAAAGGTCAACAGTTTTCATAAAATTTTTTACCTATGAGGTCAAATACAGCTCAGCCCATTAAGCATTTTCACACGTTTCTCATTTCGTGTGGAGCACATCCAAGTAACTCTTTGCATCTCACCCACCCGTTTTGAAAAAATGAAAATTAACCTCTTTAGTAGAAAATACCAAAGAGGTTAATTTATTATCGAACTTTATTTCGTATTATCAATCTTTATTTCAAAAATCGAACTTTATTTCAAAGCAACACATCTTTTTCAACAATTATTATAACCCACACTTCAGTTGAGCGTTACAATTCGTACACGTGTTACATCCACCTATATCCTCAACAGTCCCTTTACGGCAAATCGGACATGTTTCCCCTACTTCTGTTCCATAGGTTACCTTTGTAGACGTTAGGGCTGGAATCGTATCAAGCACATACTGCTTTGGCTTTTCTTCGATTTCCCATTGCTCAAATAGGCTATCATTTTTGTTTAAATCATTTTCCTCTGCTGTCAACGTAAGCACTTGAGCATCACGGGAGCCGTCCACATAAACAGTTCCGCCTTTTGCTCCACCACGGTGTAGGCGCTCATATACACCCTGAACCTGTTGAACAGAGTATCCCTTAGGAGCATTAACCGTCTTACTCAGTGAGCTATCCACCCAACGTTGAATAATACATTGTGTATCTGCGTGTTGTTCTGGAGTCAGCTCCATGGCAGATATAAACCAAGGTGGTAGCTGCTCGGAGCTTGCCTCAGGATTGCGATCCAAGTAATCCTGTACAATATCTGCTTTAACCTCAATGAATTTACCAAGTCTTCCTGAACGGAAATACGTGAAGGAAAAGTAAGGCTCAAGACCTGTTGATACTCCTACCATTGTTCCTGTACTTCCTGTAGGTGCTACCGTCAATAGGTGTGAGTTACGAATACCATGCTCTAAAATCCCTTCACGAATATCCTCAGGCATAGAACTCATATATCCCGTTTGGACAAAGGCTTCCCTTAGCTGCTTTGTTTCGGCGGCTGATTCCTTCTCTAGGAAAGGAAAGCTGCCCTTTTCCTTCGCTAATTCGATAGATGCACGATACGCTGTTGTAGCAATCGTTTCGAAAATTTGATCAACAAGCTTGTTACCCTCATCAGATCCATAAACCTTCTCTTCGTAGATCAGTGCGTCATGTAAGCCCATTACACCAAGTCCTACACGTCTTTCCCCTTTAGCTTGTATAGTGTTATCTTCAAGGAAATAAGGAGTAGCATCAATTACGTTATCCTGCATATGCACACCAACACGAACCGTTTTCTTTAGCTTTTCAAAGTCGAAGGTCTTTGTTTCCTTGTTCACCATTTCGGCTAGGTTAACAGCAGCTAAATTACACACACTGTAAGGGGCTAGTGGTTGCTCTCCACAAGGGTTTGTCGCCACAACCTTTTGACCATAGGCAGAAGCATTCGTTTTGTCATTAGCATTATCGATAAAGAAAATGCCAGGCTCAGCTGAATACGTAGCACAGATATTTACAAGCTTCCATAGCTCTCTAGCTTTCATTTTCTTATAGACACGTACACCGTAGCCCTTCGCTTCCCATTCTCTAACATCCCCGGATTGTGCCCAGTCTCTGTTATAGGCTTTCATTTCCACCTCAGAGTAGGTTTCAACAGCAGGAAAACGCAGCTCGTATTCTCCGTCCTCTTCCACAGCCTGCATAAATTCCTTTGTCAAGCAGATAGAAATGTTCGCTCCCGTCAGAAACTCAGGATTATTGACAGAATACGTTCCACCGTCTACCAGCTTTGCTTCCGCTTCTCGAACGACCTCAGAGGTAAAAGGAGATTCCTTAGCTTCTTTATGCACCGCTATAATCCGCTCGTACATTTCTTTTTCTGTTCCAGACAACGGTGTAAACTTAAGCTTGTCCTTCGCTAGCTTCTTAATCTGAGGGTCCTCAGCCTTCTCAATGATAAAGCGGAGTACCTTTGGGTTTTGCATTTTAGAAATAATAAATTCAATAATATCTGGATGCCAATCGCTAAGCATAATCATCTGTGCTCCACGTCTTGAACCACCCTGCTCCACAAGATGGGTCAGCTTGGCAATATCATCTAACCAGGATACAGAGCCGCTTGACTTACCATTTACACCTCTACATAGCGCACCTCTAGGACGTAGGGTAGAACCATTTGTCCCTACTCCTCCTCCACGGCTCATAATTTCCATTACTTTTTTACGATGCTCGGCAATTCCTCCGCGTGAATCCTGAGGAAAAGGCATCACATAGCAGTTAAAGAAGGTTACGTCTGTACCCGCTCCAGCTCCGTATAACACACGGCCTGCAGGAACAAAGTTCATCTGTACAAGCTCCTCATAAAAATCCTTGAAGGCACTCTGACGCTTCGCTTCTGTTGCTTCAACCGCTGCTAATCCAGTAGCCACTCTAGCTGCGATCTGCTCATAATAGATTTCTAGTGGCTTCTCCACTACATCTAGAGAGACTTGGATGATTCCCGTCTCTATACTTTCTGGCTCCTCTAGCACCCCTCTAAACGACTCATCAACCTTTACCTTAGCTGTCTTAGTTTGTTCATCAAAATCTACAAGAATTCCGTAGCCCCTTGCTGGAAACTTCGGATCATCCTTAACCGTAAGAACAACAAAGTCACCTTCTCGTAGTGTTTTCTTTTCAATGTCCTTAAATGAATAACGATCCAGCATCACCAATCTAGAAACACCTTGAAGCTTCCGATGCATATCAAAGGTGATGGGATGAACCTGAGGAAAAAGCTGAATATCCTGATTCAATTTCTCCACATTAATTTCAGAAAGCTTGTCCTCCACTAAAACAGTTCCCAAAAAAATCCCCTCCATGTCCATTACAATATAATAACAAGTCATCCTACTAAAAAAAGAAGCATCGTTAACGATTCTTTGATAGTAAATGTCTTGTTTATTTGCTGATTAAGTATGTTTGTCTGTTAGAGTAAGTATGTCTCTTAGGTTACCATAGATATGATAGAATAACAATGGAAAACAACGATATATAGTATTTTTATTTTTATCATATACTATATATAGGAAATTAGAACAATTAAATTCAATTCGTCAAACCTAAAATTTTTCAAAAAAAGAGGGAGATTGCCCCTTATCTTCTTTTCCCTTTTATTTCTTTCATCAATCAATCTTTTTCAGCACTTGCCTAAATGAAAAAGTGATTAATTCTATTCAACTGCGGTTTTTTATGATAAAGTAGAAAAAATTTAGTCTATTAGAAATTTATCTATGGAAAAACAGGAGGCTACAACATAATGGCTCAAGTCCTAATTAATGGAGAAATTGTAACTAGAATAGATGCAAAGGTTGATATTGAGGACCGCGCCTATCAGTTTGGTGACGGAATCTATGAGGTAATTAGAGTATACAATGGAATCTGCTATCAATTAGAAGAACATATTCAACGCTTAGAGCGTAGTGCAAAGGAAATTCGTTTATCTCTACCTTTTTCAGCTGAGGAATTTACTCAACAGCTTCAGGAGCTCGTTAAGGGTAACCAACTCCAAGAGGGTATTATTTATACACAGGTAACGCGCGGTGTAGCTCCAAGATACCATGGCTTTCCTAGTGATGATGTTAAACCACAATTTGTTGCCTATACAAAGGATTTACCTCGTCCTACAGCGTTTATGGAGCACGGAGTAAAAGCTGTTCTTCTTGAGGATGTCCGCTGGCTACGCTGTGATATTAAGAGCTTAAATCTTCTCGGTAACGTATTAGCTAAGCAAAAAGCAAATGATGAAGGTGGCTTTGAAGCGATTCAACACAGAGGGGATATTGTAACTGAAGGAAGCTCCTCCAATGTGTTCCTTGTGCAAGAAGGGATATTATATACTCATCCTGCATCCTCACTTATATTAAATGGAATCACTAGAGTGAAGGTTCTTGAGCTATGTGAAAAGCTCGAGCTTATCGTTAAAGAACAGGAATTTACGGTAAAAGATTTACTTGATGCTGATGAAGTATTTATTACGAGTACGACAAGTGAAGTCATGCCAATTACACAAATTGATGATCAGCCAGTTGGGCCTGGAATACCAGGACCATTAACGGTTAAGCTTCAGCAGGAGTTTGTCAAAGGATTTTAACCTATATAGAGCTATTCTAGGTCTATAAGTATTTAATCATATAAAGCTATTTATGATAAAAAGCCAAGGAAGGATACAAGGGTCTCATGTATCTTCCTTGGCTTTTTCAACACCTACTACAACTGTCTTCACTATACAACGAAATGTATTAATCTTTCATCTTTCAATCAGCTAACTCTCTTCTGACATCGCTTGACTAAAATACTAGCTTTTGAAATTCCATGTGTCCATTCCATATTTTGTTCGGACTAGTTCCTCCACTAGCTCCTGCTCTCTAGCTGTAAGCTCACCATCCTGCAAGCTTACACCAAATCCTTGAGCAAAACCCTTTTTAAACGCTGCTTTAACTTCACTAATAGATGCTGCTTCTTGCCTAAGCTCATTAATGGCTACAGCCTTTTGAGCAAATCCAGCCTTCAGCCGCTCCTTTACTCTCTCATTAGAAAAACGAAAAACGTCGTACAGCATGTCAATATCTATCGTTAATGGAATAGATCCATGCTGAAGGACAACACCCTTCTGTCTTGTTTGGGCACTCCCTGCTACCTTTCGTCCTTCTACAACTAGCTCATACCAGGATGAAGCATCAAAGCATACAGCAGATTGGGGCTGTCTTAACGCTTGTTTCTGCTCCTTTGTCGCTGGAACTGAAAAGTAAGCATTCAAGCCTAGTTCCTTGAAGCCGTATAACAAGCCTTGACTTATCTCTCGGTAAGCCTCTGTAACAGACTGGGGCATCTGTTTCTCGGCAATGACTACACTGTAAGTTAGCTCCTGATCGTGAAGGACAGCACGCCCTCCAGTTAAGCGCCTGACAAAGCCAAGATTATGTCGACGTACAGCTTCTAGATCAATTTCCTTTGCAGCCTTCTGAAAATAGCCCACTGTTAAAGTAGCAGGCTTCCATGTATAGAATCTGATCGTCGGAGGGACTAGCCCTTCATGATTGGCGGTAAGAATAGCCTCATCAATCGCCATATTCGTAGCGGAATCCTGATCTCCACTGTCGATAAATCGCCAAGTCTGGCTAAGCTCCATTCACTTCCACTCCAAATCTCATATAATTTCTAAGAAGCTCTTTAAGTAAGAAAAAGGCTGGCCCATATATTTTGAGCTAGCACTTTTTCTTTAGAATCTATTTACTTTATTCTATATTTACCTTATATCTTTATTCCTTCGTCCAACGTAAGATTGGCTTACGTGCTGCTGTTACTTCATCCAAACGGCCAACAATCGTTGTGTGTGGAGCTTCTTGAACAATTTCTGGATTGTTTTCAGCCTCTTCTGCAATCTGAATCATCACATCGATAAACTCGTCTAGCGTTTCCTTCGACTCTGTTTCCGTTGGCTCAATCATCAGGCATTCATCAACAATTAACGGGAAGTAAATTGTTGGCGGATGATAGCCAAAATCTAGCAAACGCTTAGCAATATCTAACGTACGGACACCAAGCTTCTTCTGACGACGACCAGAAAGAACAAATTCATGCTTACAATGCTGAGTAAATGGTAGATCATAGTGATTCTGTAGCCTTCTCATCATGTAGTTAGCATTAATTACTGCTTGCTCAGAAACTCTACGTAATCCTTCTCCACCCATCGTACGAATGTACGTATAAGCACGTACTAAAATACCAAAGTTGCCATAGTAAGCCTTTACCCGACCAATGCTTTCTGGACGATCATATTCAAACGTATAACGATCCTCTTTCTTAACTAGGACTGGCTTCGGTAGAAACGGAATAAGCTGCTTCTTTACTCCAACTGGACCTGCTCCTGGTCCCCCTCCACCGTGAGGAGTGGTAAACGTTTTGTGCAAATTCAAATGAACCACATCAAAGCCCATATCACCAGGGCGAGCAAAGCCTAAAATAGCATTAGCATTAGCTCCATCATAATAAAGAAGTCCGCCTACCTCATGTACAATTTCAGCAATTTCAGCGATTTCCTCTTCAAATAAGCCCAATGTATTAGGGTTTGTTAGCATCAATGCAGCCGTATCTGGCCCGACAGCCTTACGCAGGGCATCAATATCTACAAGTCCTTTTTCGTTAGAAGGAATCGTTATCGTTTCTAGACCTGCTACGGAAGCACTTGCTGGATTCGTTCCATGAGCAGAGTCTGGCACGATAACCTTCGTACGCTGCTCTCCTTCACCTTTAGACTCATGATATTTACGAATCATCATTAATCCTGTCCATTCACCGTGAGCACCTGCCGCAGGCTGCAGAGTCACCTCATCCATACCGGTTACTTCCTTCAAATCCTCCTGTAGGTTGTAAAGAAGCTCTAACGCCCCCTGCACACTTTCCTCAGGCTGATAAGGATGAATACGAGCAAAGCCAGGATATCTAGCTACATCCTCATTGATTTTCGGATTATATTTCATCGTACAAGACCCAAGCGGGTAGAAGCCGCTATCTACTCCATGGTTTCTTGTTGAAAGCTCTGTGTAGTGACGCATAAGCTGTAGCTCTGAAACTTCTGGAAGCTCAGCTGGCTGTGCTCTTAGAAAATCAGCTGGAAGCGCATCTGTGATATCAATCTCTGGTACATCGTTTTCAGGTAAAGAATATGCGACACGACCTTGTTTGCTCATTTCAAAAATGAGGGCTTTGTCTCCACTCTTATTCATTGATAATCCCCTCCAGCACTTGTACAAATTGATCGATCTCTTGCTTTGTTTTAATCTCCGTTACAGCTACTAGCATATGCTGCTCAAGCTCCGGATAATCTAATCCAAGATCATATCCACCAATGATTTTCTTCTCTAAAAGCTTACTATTTACTTCCTTAACCGGCTTGCTCAGTTTAATCACAAATTCATTAAAGAAAGGCTGGTCATACGTAACCTCAATTCCTTTAACGTTTTGTAATTGCTTCTTCGCATATTGGGCCTTTTGGATATTTAATAAAGCCATTTCCTGTACACCATTTTTACCTAATGAGCTCATTGCTACAGAAGCTGCAATCGCATTTAACGCTTGGTTAGAACAGATATTAGATGTCGCTTTTTCTCGGCGAATATGCTGTTCTCTCGCTTGTAATGTTAGCACGAAGCCGCGTTTTCCATCATCATCCTTTGTTTGCCCAACAAGACGACCAGGAATTTTTCTCATCAGCTTTGTAGTAACAGCAAAGTAACCACAGTGAGGTCCACCGTAAGTAGTAGGAATACCGAATGGCTGCGCATCACCCACAACCACATCAGCACCAAACGCTCCAGGTGGCTGCAAGGTACCTAAAGCTAAAGGATTCGAGCTTACAATCATAATTCCTTTACTAGCATGTGTAAGCTGTTCAACCTTGGCAAGATCCTCTAGATTTCCAAAGAAGTTAGGATATTGTACAATCACCCCAGCCGTTTGATCATCAATGGCCGCTTCAAGAGCTGCTAAATCCGTAACTCCATCCACTACATCTACTTCAACAACATCAATACCTAGTCCTACTGAAGAAGTTTGTAGGATATTACGTGCTTCTGGATGAACGGCTTTAGAGATCACAATTTTCTTCTGTTTACCAAGACCAGAAGCCATAGCTGCCGCTTCAGATAGTGCTGTTGGACCATCATACATCGAAGAGTTTGCTACATCCATTCCAGTAAGCTCACAAATCATCGTTTGAAATTCAAAGATAGCCTGCAATTCACCTTGACTGATTTCAGGCTGATAAGGTGTATAAGCCGTATAGAACTCAGAACGGGAAATCACGTGATTTACAACGCTTGGGATATAATGCTCATACGTCCCTGCTCCAATAAAAGAAGAGTACTCAAGCGAATTGGCATTTTTGTTCGCCAACCCCATCATGTAGCGAGTTAATGTTGTTTCATCCAGAGCCTTTGATATATTCAAAGCCTGTTTATACTTAATTTTATCTGGGATATCTGAAAATAGCTCTTCTGCCGATTGTACCCCAATTTCAGCTAACATTTCCTTACGATCTGCATCAGTCATCGGTAAGTAACGATACGTCACGAAAACCCCTCCTTCATCTCTAAAAGCATCCAACTATTCATTTACTACCTGAGAAATATCAAGTTCCATTATGGAAAAACAGGTTAAGGCTTCAATCCAGAAATTTAGTTCGAACGTCTGTAAAAAGGAGCTTTAACCACCACAGCTTTGATGTTTTTATTACGAATTTGAACGTACAGCTCTTGACCAAGCTGTGCATACTCCTTCTTAACAAGAGCTAATCCCACGTTCTTCTTCAAAGTCGGTGATTGAGTTCCTGTTGTTACCTCACCTACCTGCTCTTCACCTGCGAACACTGGGTAACCGTGTCTTGGAATTCCACGTTCAATCATTTCAATACCAACAAGCTTACGAGGAGCTCCGTTTTCCTTTTGCTCCTTCAATACATCCTTCCCGATAAAATCCTCTTCTTTATCTACTTTAACAGCGAAGCCTAGACCCGCTTCAATAGGAGAAATGTCAGGAGAAAGCTCTTGTCCATAAAGCGCTAGCTTAGCTTCAAAGCGCAGCGTATCCCTAGCTCCTAAGCCGCATGGTAACACACCATCCTCTTGACCAGCCTCTAGGATCTTCTCCCACAGCACTGGAGCATCACTTGGATTCAAATAGATTTCAAAGCCATCCTCACCTGTATATCCTGTACGGGAGACTAAGCCTGAAACACCTCCAAGATCCACGCCTTCTTTAAATTGAAAGAAGCCAATCTCATTTAAGTCAACATCTGTAAGCTTTTGCAAAGTTTGTTGAGCTAATGGTCCCTGTAGAGCAAGCTGTGACACATCATCAGATACGTTCACAACCTCTACATCTCCTTCAGCGTGCTTTTGTAGCCACTCTACATCTTTGTCTATGTTCGACGCATTGATGACCAATAGGTAATCCTCATCTGCTTTTTTATAAACGAGCAGATCATCTACCGATCCACCGTCAGGATAACACATAATGCTGTACTGAGCCTGCCCATCCTGAATCTTAGCTACATCGTTCGTTAGCATTTTTTGCAGATATGCAAGAGCTCCAGAGCCTTTTACCGTAACTTCTCCCATATGAGAAACGTCGAAAAGACCTGCCTTCGTCCGCACTGCATCATGCTCCTCTTTGATACTCGAAAATTGAACAGGTAAATCCCAGCCACCAAAGTCGATCGTTTTGGCCCCGTGTTTTTCATAGACAGGGAAAAGTGGCGTTTGTTTTAATGTTGCCACGCGAACACCTCCTTGATTTTTTGACCCCTAATATTTCTTGATTAAGTAAAATAACTATGAAAAAAAGACAGAGAAATACAGCTGCCTGTATCCCTGTCCTGTTACCTGAGAGTTACCCCTATATTCCTCTGTTTCTTTCACAGCTTAGAAAATAAGGTTTCCCCTTTGGTGGTTTGATCCACTTATAGCGACCAAACGCTCTCCAGAGGTGCGTCCTGTAAGAGTCTTCTGTACCTGAGAGATTCACCCTAACGGCTTGCTCCTTCGGCGCTATTTCAAGCAATAAGGACTATCCTTCCCTCGTCCATTATTCCCTTAATAGTCTCTCCCCTTACAATCATTCGCAAGTATTTGTTTCGTTCAATATGACTATACTAAGTACTAATGCCCCTATTATCCTATCATTATTTTCGGCATTTTTCTACTTCAAATTACAAAAGAAAGGCACAGCTGCTGAAAGTAGCGTTGTGCTAAAGACATTGAGATAAACGAGGTGCATAATGACACAGATTCCTATTACCTACAACCACAGCTGGCTTGACACAATGGAAAAAAAGATGAGAGAGGATGGCTCTTGGGATAAGCTAGACCTATTTCAGCTTGCTCTTCAGGCAGAGAAAAGCTTAATGATTTCCGATTTCGATTCCTTAGAAAGCTTACATCATCTTCCGCAGCTTACTCCTTTCCCACATCAAATTGAGGCTGCTAAAACCGTTCTTACAGAGATGCACGGAAAGGCCATCCTAGCAGATGAGGTTGGATTAGGTAAAACAATAGAAGCTGGGTTAATTTTAAAAGAATATATGATTCGGGGCCTCGTAAAAAAAGCATTGATCCTAGTTCCTGCTTCTCTTGTTGTTCAGTGGACAAAGGAGCTCAATGCAAAGTTTTCTATACCTGCAATGGCTCAGAAAAAGGAATATATGTGGAAGCAATATGATATTCTTGTTGCCTCCATTGATACAGCTAAACGCCCTCCACATCGTGATCATGTCATGGAGCAGGAATACGATATGATCATTATTGATGAAGCACATAAACTGAAGAATAATAAGTCAAAGAATTATGAGTTCATCAATCAATTAAAGAAAAAATATTGTCTGTTATTAACAGCAACACCTGTCCAAAATGAAATACAGGAGCTCTTTAATCTTGTTTCTCTTCTGAGGCCTGGTATTTTAGGTGATTCTGTATCTTTTCAGGATACTTTTGTAAATGGAAAGCGTGAAGCGAAGAACGAGGAACAGCTTCAAGCTTTGCTTAAAAAAGTCATGATCCGAAACATGCGTAAGGATGGAAACGTAGAGTTCACTAAGCGTATTGTCCATAATATTCAGCTTGAGCTTTCCCCTGAGGAAAGGCGGCTTTATGATGCTGTTACTCAATTTGTCCAAGAGCAGTATAGAGCGAACGCAGGTCTGGGAAGTGCCTTCTCCATGATTACTTTACAAAGAGAAATTTGCAGCAGCCGTGAAGCGACCTTCGTCACCTTGTATAACATTTATCAAAAATGTACCGAGGATTCCCCACTGAAGAAACATGTATGGGAGCTTATGGGCTTGATTAAAGAAATCGAGTCTCATTCCAAGGCTAAAAAGATGATGGAGCTTATTAAAGAAATTGATGATAAAGTCATCGTCTTTACGGAATATCGGGCGACACAGGATTATTTACAGCGTATTTTATATGAAAACGGGATAAGCTCTGTGCCTTTTCGTGGAGGGTTCAAAAGAAGTAAAAAGGATTGGATGACAGAGTTATTTCAGAGCAGGGCTCAGGTGCTCATTGCCACTGAAGCCGGTGGAGAAGGGATTAACCTGCAGTTCTGTAACCATATCATTAATTACGATCTTCCTTGGAATCCGATGCGAGTGGAGCAAAGAATTGGCCGAGTTCATCGCTTGGGACAACAGCGAGATGTGTTTATTTACAACCTCTCTACAAAAGGAACTATTGAAGAGTACATTCTCTACCTACTCTATGAAAAAATTCATCTGTTCGAGATGGTCATTGGGGAGCTGGATCAAATCCTAGATAAAATGAGATTAAATAAGTCCCTTGAAGATCATTTAACGGATATTTTCTTAGCTTCCGGATCTCCTAAAGAGATGCATATTAAGCTTGATAATTTTTCTTCCTATTTCCAGACCATACAAGAGTCAATGAAGGAAATGAAACAGCCAAATTCTGTCCAATCACAATAAATGCAATGTTTTAAGTAGGAAACGGGCGGGGATAAACTTATAAAGGAGCATAGTTATGAATCAGCAACAATTATACAACTATGTAGAAGCTTTCTTACACAGTATGGATTGTCAAATCATTAATCAAGACCAAACCTATCTAACCACTCAGCTAACTCCTGAGGTGGACAAACAGATCATGAATCGTCCTTATTACTGGATGTTTGTAGAACGTACAGGGGCTACACCACAGCCTGCACAGCTCACCTTTGTTTTTGATAATGATCACGTACCTGATGAGGTAAGAGGAGAGCTCCTTAAGTTTGGCTGCTGGAGACTCCACCAAATATTCGACTCAGCTAAGCAAAACGGACAATTCATTCGGCTCTATGAAGAAGTTTCGAAAGCTAATTTAACACAAGGCTTGATGCCTTGGCTACTTATTAATTATAAAATATCCTTTATCAGTGATCAAAAAAAGGATATTTTTTATCCACTAGGATTTAATCTTGTTACTGGACAGATGATGACAGAATTTGAAGGAGTGCTAGGTCAATACCGCTTAACGCCAAAAATACCTGATTATCACTTTACCTTCCGGCCGATATTTTCTTTGGCTTCTTCTATTCAGCATATTGAGAAGCATATTCAGGAATTTCTTCATCATCAGGATACCACTTGGGCTACCCAAGCAAATCAGCGACTTGATGAGGAGATTGACTTAATAAAATCCTTCTATTTTCCTAACTCAAGGAACTTGAAACAACAGCCAACTGATTTCTTTGGAAAACTAAAACAAAACAAACGTCCTGATCAGCTAGAAACAGAAAAAGAAGAGGAATATTCAAGAGAGGCACTTTTGAATAAAAGACTAGCAGAAGTAGAGCAATATCGACCAAGAATAGAGGTTAACCCGATAAATGTCGGACTAGTCTACTTACAAACAGATCCACAGACTAAAATTCGATTGAACTAGTTCAAAAAAGTTATATTTCGCCCGACAGAGTGTTACAGAAATTATAAGGCTTTTCAAGTAGGATAAGGATGAACATATAAAAGCATTTCATTTCGCTTCATTAGGAGGGTATACTCATGAAAAACAACAAGAAGAGAGCAAGTGCTTATGTCATTGTCCTTTTTTGCTTAGCTATTGCCTATTTACCCATAAATGGAAGCGCGATGTCCTCGCCTCTGTTCAGCGAATCAAGCTTAGAGCTGAAGGAAACAGAATTCCATAACTCAACGAAACAGGCCGCTTCAACGAACTGGTCAAATAAGCTTCATGACTTTACACAGGAAGTCATTCGCGAAATAGCAAGTCAAGATACCAGCTTTGAGGAGTGGGCACAAGCAACTTTCACTATTCACACAGTAGGTCCCGGAAGTAAGCAATGGCTTGCTCTAGTGTCACAAAACGGTCAAGAGGTAGGTTACTTAATTGTTGGCTTAAATGAGCAGGAAGAATTTGTCCTGGTAGAGTATGGAACTGGATTTGAGTATATTCTTAATTCGGATACTTTTGGGGAGAAACACTCTCCTGAACAGCCTATGACTCAGGAACCTCAGCCTACCATGATCTACAGTGGATTATTCATGGGTCAAGAGTTTCAGGGTTCTCCTCAGAACTTCTTAACGGGAGAAGTATACGAGCATGTTGACCTCTCTTTAGTTCAACCTTCATGGGCTGGACAAAAGGTTCAGAAGCTCTTAAACCATACTGAGGCCAAGACTCTTGCTGCTGATCCCATTGTCTATTATGGGAGCTCACATGAAATAGCTACGGAACTAGAAGAATCCCATTCCTATATGTATGTAGCAGAGCTGTTACCGCAGGTCACAGCCCTATACACAGTCCAAGGCTGGCATAATTGGAGTATAGCTCCTTCGTCAGATAAAACTGCTCAGACTGATGAAATAAGCATACAAGATGAAGGAGTTTATGTTGCCCTTGAAGAAGATGAAGGAACTCGGTATCTTGCTTTATCTTATTTAAAAGAACAAGGCAGCTTTCAAATTATTGAGTAGCTGCCTTTTATCTTCTTTTCTTAAAGAACATACTAAGGGCTTGTGGAACCAAACCAAACCAATGCTGTTTCCAGTGCCCCTGCTGTTCTTTTTTTTGTCTTCTTTGCTCTTTCCTCACATCCTTAGGTGTATCCATTCTCTGAACGGCCTGCTGAGTCATAAACTTAACAAGATCTTGAAATGACATGCATTGTTCCACCTCCTGCAAGAGTTAAGCAATTAAGCATAGGATTCTCATCGGGTCTTTCAATTGTTTTCTTTGCTTTTTAGTTACAGTTTTTCCTATCTAAAGAATGTTTATTCAAAAAAAGACGCTTCCATCCACATTCTTTATGTGAAATAGGAAACGTCTTTTTGTTTTAGTATTGTGTCATTCAGATTACTCTTTCAGCGTTACTTTCAGGCTAGCCTCATACGCTTATTCGTACTCGTTATAGATGTCCATTAATCCTGTTTCATCGTAAACATAGATTGTAGCACCTAAATGCTTTGTAACTAAGCGGATTGGAACGAAAGCAACTCCATTTTTAATTTCAATTGGTACACCCATTTCATACTCAGTACCATCTACAAAAACGACATTGCTACCAGCTTGAACAGTAGCTACTTTACCATCAAACTCAAAGGTAATAACCTTGTTTTCTCCATCCCATGCTGCCTCTGTGTAAGCAATATCTGTAACGATGGAAATAGGAACCATTGTATTCCCATTCTCAATGTAAGGAACAGCATCTAATTCCACATAGTCATGGTTAACCATAGCTATCGGACTACCAATCTCTATTGTGGCAGTTCTTGGGAATAAAAGCGGCTCAATCATCTGACGAACTGGAGAGTTCTCTTGAATTTGCTCCAACTCGTTATAATC
The DNA here is from genome assembly GCF_030813115.1 of Bacillus horti. NCBI lineage: Bacteria > Bacillati > Bacillota > Bacilli > Caryophanales > Bacillaceae > Caldalkalibacillus > Caldalkalibacillus horti. Next base: position 127,404 of record NZ_JAUSTY010000011.1, read on the forward strand.
TGACGATAGTTCATATAGATCATAAACATCTACACGATCAAATGCTGGTAGCTCAACATTTCCATGGACGTTCCAATACACATCCTCTGATTCAATGAGAATATGAAGTGGTTCTTCTCCACCTACTGTTGGCTCAAGCGTAAGATCAAATTTCATTTCACTTTTAACTAATTCAGCATCATCTGTTACATAATAATTTAATTCTATAGCAAGGTCTGGAGTAAATCCTAGCTGTTCAGCAATATCTGCTTCATCAAATTGATCGATGGCTGCTTTCACTTCACGAAGAGCTGTTCTAAGCTCAGTAACCATTTCTGTTATTTCTTCATCTGTTAAGCCGTAGCCTTCCTCAGCTACAAAATCAGAAAGCAATAGATTGAAATATTCTAGGGCAATGCTGTCTAGCTGATCATATTCAGCCAGGTTTCCTAAAGTGTAGGAAATAAAGTCCTTTACATCCTCTAGATTCATATTTAATTGGATGTGATTCACAGTCTTTGTAGATCCAGGGGTGCTAACCTGAACCTTTCCTTTGTTGTCGATATCTCTTAAGTCATAATCAAACTGCTCAATATAATCTGTAAAAGCATTGAATATAAAAGTGTTTAAGCTATTAATCTCTGCTTGAGAAACTCCTTGTATATTCATTCCAGCTTCAGAATCTAAATGGAAGAACTTATCCTCAATTGGTGTCTTGAAGTACATGCTCTCGCCAAGTGTATAGATTTCTAACTGTGGATTCTGCTCACTATCCCAGTATACGGATTCTTTAATTGTAGCTGGGTTCTCAAATCCTAGTTTCATATACGCGTTTTGTAAATCCTGTTGCTTAATATCGAGGACTATCCCTTCCTCTAGAACCTTTAAGATTAGGGCCATTTCTTTTGGCATTGTTCCTAAAGAATCATGATCAGCAAGATTCGTCTTTATTTTTATTTTTGATTTTGCTTCGTAAGATGACTGACTCACCTCTAATTGGTCAAGAACAACAGACGTTAACGCTGGAGTTGTGCTTGAACAGGCAGCTAAAATAAGAACTAAAGCTAAAAATACCGGTAAAAATTTCTTCAATTGTACTTCCTCCTCTTGATTAATTGATTTCTCTTCATATGGATAATTCTTCTTCCATGAGGGGTTTTCCTGCAATGAAAGAGTTACTGAAATGTGAAGGATATACCTTCCAATCTTACTTTTTTCCGAAGTGGAATAATGTTGGGGAAAATGACCATACTAAGAATAGTTGGGGAGTAGCCAAGCGGTAAGGCAACGGACTTTGACTCCGTGATGCGTAGGTTCAAATCCTGCCTTCCCAGCCATCCAAGCTAATCACAGCGATGTATGTAGGTTTCATGATGTTATATGTAGGTCATCTAATTGGTTTTTACCCTTCTTTTTTAGTTTATAATCAACTTTTTTTCATAAATTGTCACCTTTAGGACATTTACAATCCTGCAATTCTACTCTATAATATGGAATAGTTGCAGTGTGATGTAAGGGAGGATTGGAGACTATGCCACGTATGTATCGAGTCTTTGCATTTTGGACTGCGGTCATTGCATTATTAGCACTTATTGGTCATATGCCAGGTATGGCTTTATTATTCTTTGCTCAGACAGCTGTTTTCGTTGCTCTTAGCTTCATGAACTTGACTGAGAGAGGATATATCTATATCTTTGCTGGGTATCTTGTTTTATTTTTTGTTGGATTTACATACTACACAACATTTTTAATGTAGTTTGTAATCCCCAGCACTCACAACGAAATGTTACTAAGATAATGAACGAATGTTTACATTTTGTAACAAGCTTATGACAAGAAAAGTACATCAATGAAAAAGCTGTGCCAGCTAACTGGTACAGCTTTTTTACAGTATTAAGAAAGTATAAAATTTGATACCTTGTTTTTCTTCAAATTATATGATTGACTAGACGACTTCTTTGAGAGGGCTTCGATAGTAGCTTTCATTGTCAAAGCATCTATCCAAGTCATCCAGAATTACTAAACTGAAGCTCATTATATAAATGTAACTGGTTTAAGAAAATCGTAGGCTTTCTCCTGCTGCTCATACTTGCCTTTGGATAAAATCAACACTCTGAATGATCCCGATATACTTTCAGGGGAAATCAAATGTCTAATCGCCCGATTTTTTGCTATCCCTTTATGCTGGAACGGGTCTCCACCAGTGTGGTTAGCAAGATACTGTAGTATTCCTGCCTGTAGTAAAAATTGATGCTGAGGAAACAGTCCTTGCTTGTTCCACCCCCCTTTTATCGCTTCACGGGTTATAGAGTCGAAGTGAATATGATATGTAATATCTTTATGACCAGGCTGCTCTAAAGGACGATCATCCACTTGATGCTGATAATAACATAATAAGCTTCCTTCTCTATACTGTGGAAGGGCTATTTCTTCATCCGTATAGCCATAATCAACTACAAACCAAAGGGCGCTCTGGATCTTTTTTGAAAAGTTGTGTAACCACTGAGAAACAGCAACAGGGATTTCCATAACCTGTCCTTCATTTATGGATAGATGGTTATCTCGCAGGTAATCCGTTACTGACTTCTTTGGATCAATTAATTGTTCAATTAGCTGTTGTTGCTTTTCTGACCATGTAACCGCTATTTCTTTAATGCCTCCATTGATCTTCTTGATAAGATGGACGGGGAAGGCATCAAATAGCTCATTGGTTAAGATGATTCCCTCATAGCCCTCCCATTCATCTTCAATAGAAATCCAACGGACTCTCTCTCCATGAACATCTAGCTGTTCCTTTTGCTGACGAATATGCTGCTCACTTCGATCAAAAATATAATACGTACTATCCTTGTAAACAAGGGGATGTTTCGTTTGCAGGGTTTGAAGAAACTGCGTAGCAAATAAGCCGGTTCCAGCCCCCACCTCTAAAAAGGTGAGAGGTACGTTAGAGGCCTTACTCACCTGTACACTTAGATCTACAAATGTTTCAGCAAAAACAGAATGAACGGAGCTAGATGTGTAAAAGTCTCCCTGTTTCCCTATCTTAACAGTAGGTTTCATATAGTATCCTAGTTCAGGATGATACAGGCTCTGCTCCATGTATTCAGCAAATGTAATGAAACCCTGCTCAGATTGTACGATTTTTTCTCTGATAATTTGTTCAAGCTCTCGACCCTTCATAAAGTTCTCCTTAGCCCACACATTTACTATTTATTAAAGCTGACCAACATATGGATTGAATTGGGCTTCAGCTTTCACCGTAGTACTTGGACCATGTCCAGGATATACCGCTGTGCCCGGAGGAAGAGTTAGCAATTTAGTTTGTATGCAGTTAATCAGCCGGTCGTAATCTCCTCCTTGTAGATCTGTTCGTCCAATTGAACCTGCAAATAAAGTATCGCCTGCTATGACAAGATCATGTTTAGCAAAGTAAAAGGACACGCTTCCAGGGGAATGTCCAGGAGTGTGTAATACCTCGATATCAAAGCCTGCAAACTCAAGTCTTTGACCGTCCTCAATAGCAGTACTTTCAATATTGATGACTAGAGGCTCCAAAACAGCTGGCCATCTCGCTGATCCATTAAGCTCAGGAGTACTTAACCAGCTTTGCTCTTCTGAATGAATATAAACTGGAGCGTTCGTATGCTTCATTACTTGCTCCAAACCACCTATATGATCAAAATGGGCATGGGTAAGAAGAATCGCTTTAATATCCATACTTCCTATCTCCTGAATCATCGCATCTGGTTCCATTCCAGGATCAATGACAATACCTTCATTATCATCATTAGATATAACAAACCCGTTAGTCTGTACTGGCCCAAGCGGCTGAGTCCATAGCTTCATTTTTTACTCCTCCATTTGCTTTATGCTGGGGCCATATAGAAAATTCATCGGCACCCTTCCCTCTATTGTACATCTACAAAATTTTAGCAGCAAGCTGAGCGAGCTGTGATCTCTCCCCTTTCTCTAATTTCACATGCCCACTTATCGCATATTCTTTAAATTGCTCCACGACATACGTTAATCCATTGTTTGATTCATCTAAATAAGGATGATCAATCTGTTCGGGGTCGCCCATTAAAATGAGCTTACTTCCTTCCCCTACTCTAGTTAGAATTGTTTTAGCCTCATGCTTTGTTAAATTCTGTGCCTCATCTATTATAATAAATTGATCGGGAATGCTCCTTCCTCTGATATAGGTTAGTGCTTCCACTTCAATCGTTTTATTCATACCTGCTAGAATTCTCTCTAAATCCCCTGCTTTTTTGGTGTGAAATAAATATTGAAGATTATCAAAGATAGGCTGCATCCATGGTCTAAGCTTTTCTTCTTTTTCACCAGGAAGATAGCCTATATCCTTTCCTAGTGGTACAACAGGTCTAGCCACAAGCATTCGTTGATACTTATGCTCATCCTCAATTTTTAATAATCCCGCTGCCAAGGAAAGAAGGGTTTTACCTGTTCCTGCCTTACCTGTTATTGTCACTAAAGGGATTTGATCATCTAGTAAGAGGTCAATCAGCATTTTCTGCTGTACATTTCTTGCCTTTACTCCCCAAACATGCTCCTCATTATGCTGCTTGAGTGGCAAAACTCTCTGCTTATCAAGACTAATCCTACCGATAGCTGAGGAAGAACTACCATATTTATCTTTTAAAACAATAAATTGATGGGGATACCAGTGTTGAGTGAAGGAGAGAGAGGCAATTTCTAGATACTGCTGAGAGTAGAAAAGATCAATCTTTTCTTTTTCTACATTAACAGTCATATAGCCTGTGTAGCTTTTGGAGTATTGGATCACTTGATCGGATAGAAAATCTTCAGCCTGTAATCCGAAAACCTCCGATTTCACGCGAACGAGGGCATCTTTACTTACTAATATAACGGGGACATGCTCCCCTTTAGTTTGAAACTCATCTAGCAAATTTAAAGCTACGGCGATGATACGATTATCATTTGTTTTTTCAACTAAAATATCCTGTAGCTTTTGATATGACTTATGGTTAAGCTCTACTCTTAATGTGCCTCCGTGCTCAAGCTGTACACCAAGATGTAGCTTTCCTTTTTGACGATATTGATCCAGTAAGCGGGATACATATCTTGCATTACGTCCAATTTCATCCATATACCTTTTTTTAGAATCAATTTCCTCTAATACGACTGCTGGAATCACAACTTCATTATCCTCAAAGGAATAAATCGCATGAGGATCTTGTAAAAGTACATTCGTATCTAATACGTAGACCTTCTTCAAATTTTCGCCTCCCTTATATGACACCTGGCTGGAAAAAAAGATGGATGTTACATGCTGTTTTTTTATTGTATGATTCATGAAAATAATATAGACGGGTAAACTATGCCTATTCTCTTTAAATGTAGATGGATGAAGCTATCTGCAATTGGAAGGAGGTGTAGATAAAATGAATAAGAACTTACTATCCGTACTATTAGTTATCTGCTGCTTCACTTTACTTTCGGCCTGTTCTCCTAATTCAGAAGCACAGCCTGATGGCTATTCAAGCTACTATAATCAGAATGAGCTAGGAGCTTACGACAATTATTCAGGCTACAATGATGGTATGACTTCGTATGATAGCTATAATATGTACGATGAGCCTGTCCCTGTTCGTCCTAGAAATAGCTATAAAGGCTATAGGGACGGATTTATCCCAGAGAATGAACAAGTGAATAGAACAGATTCTCAGGAAGTGGCTGATCGCTTAGTTGAGCTAGCTACTCGAATTGATCATGTTAATGACGCTACAGCTGTTGTTCTTGGGCGCTATGCTGTTGTTGGTATTGATATTGATGCCAAGCTAGACCGTTCCAAGGCCGGAACAGTAAAGTATTCCGTTGCTGAAGCGTTAAAAGCGGATCCACGTGGTGCCTATGCCATCGTTACAGCTGATCCAGATACCAACTTCCGTTTAAGGGAAATGGGTAAAGAGGTTCGAGAAGGACATCCTGTCGCTGGCATTATGGAAGAGCTAGCAGAAATAGTTGGGAGGCTAATGCCCCAGGTTCCTAGATCTGTACAGCAGCCAGAGAATCCGGATGGGACTCCTGTCTCTCCCGAGTAGTAACTTATAGATACGGAGTAACATTAAACTTGCCATATGATAAATAGTTCTGCATACCAAAAAGGAGAAGGCAGTTATGTGAAAACTACCTTCTCCTTTTATATGACTCCAAATTATGCTTTTAGCGCATCCATAACCTGCTTATCCAGCTTAGCAGCCGCTTCTTCATCGTATGTTTTGTCATACGCAGGCTCTGTTACAATTTTTGCTCCGTAAAACATCACATCTCGCACCTCAGAAACACTTACAGAGACCTTTGCTAGCTTGATTGGCACTTCCTCCATACGTTCACTTTCAACACTAGCCTTACCAGAAATGGAAAAACAAGATCCTGCTCCGATTAGATTAAATACCACCGCATCATTTTTATTGATATTTTCAATGATTCTTGAACGATGATCCACCGCAAATTTTATGGTTCCAGCATCAGCTGCATATACCCATGAGATCGCACTGACACTTGGTGCTCCAGATTCATGATCTACAGTAGCTAAAGTAATAAAACGTTCCTTCTGTAGTAGTCCTTGTAAGTCTTCATTCAATTCTGTTGCTGGTGTGTTTTTAGCCATGTTTAAGCCTCCCTTAAATCATCTTAATTGATACGTACTATTGGGATTCTTCCCCTTTTATCACGTTTCTAAAACTAAAAGAGTTTATTTATGTAGCAATTCTTTAAGCTGTTGACGAATTTCAATAAGATTACTTTCTGGGATGATCGTATAGGATTGACTTGAATCCCAATAAGCATCCGTTTCAATAGAACTGATTTGTGGAGTCCTTAAAGATACAAAGGATCTTGTCAGCTCCATCAACTGCTCAGAGGTGAAATTAGTTGAAACGTTATCTGCAATCGCTTCAATCACATTGTCCAAATTCGTCATACCTTGTATGGATAATAGCTTACCGATAACGGCTCGAATGACCTCCTGCTGTCTTTCATTTCGCTCAAAGTCACTGGAATAATAGCTTACTCCACGGTTATCCAAGCGGTGACGGACATAGTCTAGGGCATTTTTTCCGTCCAATGTCTGCTCACCTGGCTCTAAACGAATATGCGTACCATCAATAGGGTCATCATATTGCATGGATCTTGAAACATTAACTCTGACACCATCTACAGCATCAACAACATCAACAAAGCCGTCAAAGCCTATTTGTACGTGAAAATCTATAGGAATATCTAATAGGTTTGATAATGTTTTTTTCACTAGCGAAGGACCGGTTTCTGTAATCATCTCCCCATTTCTTTCCTGTGAGGCTCTTTTTAACTCTCCATAAGCATAAGCTGAGTTAACCTTACGATAACCAGAGTATCCAGGTATTTCAGCTTTAGTGTCTCTTGGGATAGAGAGCATAGTGATTCCTTTGTCATTAGGGTCTACTACTGCAACTAATAGAACATCAGTATTATAGCCTCCACCGCCTGCTCTTCCATCTGTACCCATAATAGCAACGGCAAAAGGCTCGTCTTTGTTTCGATCAACAGGAGTTAAGGATGGATCAAGTGTCGCTGCATTTGCTGATTGCCCCGTTGATGATTTAGTTTCAGAAATTCCTGCAAATAACTGATCAAGCTTAGAATAGAAAAAGCCAAAAACAGTTATCGCCCCTAAAAAGATAATCAAAAAACTGATGCCTACTATCGTTAATCTCTTTTTTTTCTTTTGCTTCAATTTCCTGCGTTTACTCCTAGTCCGACTAACCGTTCGATTTTCTTCCATGTTTCGACTTCCTCCCCTTAAAACCATACTTAAAAGTGTAAGCGGAAATGTAAATGTTGTCAATTCCCGTAGCTTGTCTTATGAAAATGTAGGACATTTGTATATTCTGTTATTTTTTCGTGCTATACTTAAGTCGTATAGGAGGAGTTTTGAAATGAAAGTACAATGTGTCATATGTGATCAGGTGGAGGAAATTCATCCAGATTCCCTCCTTGGTAAAAAGCTTAGAAATCATCCTTTAGTGACATATATGTGCCTACCGTGCAAAGAAAGAATTACGGAAAATACCGAAAAGCGGCGGGCAGATGGTCTACTTCCAGACACCTCGTTACAAGTTCAAGAGGAAGAATGGTAATAGAAAAAGAGTAGCCAATGAACTCCCATTTTGAGTTCGGCTACTCTTTTTATTTATTCTTTTACTGATTAAATTTAGGCTCATTTTCAATATCTAGGTAAAGCTGCCGCACAAACTCGGCGGGGAATTTCTTTTGTCCTGGCTTCCCCTCATCTGTAAAGGACACGACATACATACCATCTGCTATCTGTACTTGTAGTTCGTCTAGCTTGTGATCCTCCGTTAAGATTGCCGTAAAGAACTGATACGTCTCCTGTGCCGCTTGATCATTTGTCCGCTGCTCGGCTACATATTTAATCTGTAGCCAGTTAAAGATGGCATCATCTTTTGTCATCTTGCCTCAACCCCTTCTCACTAGCCATTTTTATTATCTGATTTTCTCATCCTAAACCTAACGATAATCAATATAGCAGTTGCGATTAAAAGGGCTTCTACAAGAGGTAGGGCAATCCCTAGAAAGGCTAGGGGTAATGCTCCTATTGCAAGCATAATATAGACAATTACTGACTTCAATAAAGGAAGTCTTTTAGCAAACCCAAGCTTATAGACAATAGCCAACAAAATGGTTGTCATTCCGTAAAGGACTAGAAACCCCCACAAAGGCATTTCATTCCCTACAAATAATAGATCTGTAATCATCTAGCTTCACTTCCTTTCCGTTTCAAAAGGATACAATCCCTGTGAGCTATTGTTTGTGTCTTACTCTATGGTCACAGCCACTTTTATTTTGACGCTTGGAGCTTAGATTGCTTCTCGTGACGCTCCCGTTCTGATTTCACTAGATACTTTTTACGAAGTCTAACTGTGCTCGGAGTAATTTCACAATACTCATCATCATTAAGAAACTCAAGAGCTTCCTCCATCGTTAACAAACGTGGTGCTTTAAGCTTAACTGTCTCTTCTTTTGTAGCTGAGCGAATGTTATTTGCTGCCTTCATTTTACAAACATTTACTGTTAGGTCATTATCACGTGAATGCTCTCCAACAATCATGCCCTCATACACCTCTGTACCCGGTACAATAAACATCGTTCCACGATCCTCTACGTTCAGTAGACCATACGTATTCGCAGTTCCTGTTTCGTGGGCAATCAAAGCACCAAAGCGCCTTCCGCCAAGCTGTGTTCTAACAACCGCACGATAAGAGTCAAAGGAATGGGTCATAATTCCATATCCACGAGTCTGTGTTAGAAACTCAGTACGATAGCCGATCAAACCTCTGGAAGGAACAATAAACTCTAAACGCACTTGACCAAATCCATTATTAATCATGTTCACCATTTCCGCTTTTCTTGTTCCAAGGGTTTCCATAATGGCTCCCGTGTACTCCTCAGGAACATCAGCAATCAAACGCTCGTAGGGCTCCATTTTTTGCCCATCTATCTCTTTAATAATAACCTCTGGCTTAGAAACCTGTAGCTCAAAGCCCTCTCGTCGCATGTTTTCTATTAGAATGGAAAGATGTAGCTCCCCTCTTCCAGAAACAGTGAACACCTCTGGGCTGTTCGTTTCTTCTACTCTTAAGCTAACATCCGTTTCAAGCTCTTTAAACAAACGATCACGTAGCTTTCTAGACGTTACATGCTTACCGTCACGTCCTGCAAAAGGGCTGTTATTCACTAGGAATGTCATCTTTAATGTAGGCTCATCTATCGTTAGTAATGGTAAAGCCTCCTGTGTAGCAGGATCACACACTGTTTCCCCAACATTAATATCCTCTAAGCCTGCAACAGCTACGATATCCCCAGCTGTAGCCTCTTCAATCTCAATTCTCTTCAAGCCTAAGAAACCAAAGAGCTTGGTTACACGGAAGTTCTTAACCTTCCCTTCCCTTGTTAAAACAACAATAGGTTGATTAATACGCATGTTTCCACGGTGAATACGACCGATACCAATACGTCCAAGGTATTCATTGTAATCTAACATCGTAACTTGGAACTGTAATGGTGCTGATTGTTCTAAGTTTGGTGCCGGAATATGCTCTATAATCGTTTCAAATAGATCTTTCATATCTGGACCTTGTTGTTCATGATCTAAGCTAGATGTCCCTGCTAAGGCAGATGCGTAGACAACTGGAAATTCCAATTGCTCTTCATCAGCATCAAGATCAATAAATAAATCAAGTACCTCGTCTACGACTTCCTTTGGTCTTGAATTTTCTCTGTCAATTTTATTTACGACTACGATAGGTGTTAGCTTGTGCTCTAAAGCCTTTTTGAGAACGAATCTTGTTTGTGGCATACAGCCTTCAAAAGCATCAACAACAAGTAAAACCCCATCAACCATTTTCAGGATACGCTCTACCTCTCCACTAAAATCAGCATGGCCTGGTGTATCTAAGATATTAATTCTGTTTTCGCTGTAATGAATAGCTGTCGTTTTAGCTAAAATCGTAATCCCGCGTTCGCGCTCTAAATCATTGGAATCCATCATTCGATCTGAAAGCTGCTCATGCTCTTTAAACGTTCCAGATTGCTTTAGCATTTGGTCAACCAATGTAGTTTTACCATGATCGACGTGAGCAATGATCGCAATATTTCTTAAGTCGTCTCTTTTGTTCATTCGTTATTTTCTTCTCCTTTGATGTAAACATCTATATTGATCATGTCATAAAAAGACATTTTTTGCTTAAAACGTTCCTTAACAAGTTTACACTTCTAAGCAACTGATGGCAACTCATTTCACATCTGTTATACTAGGATCATAGAAATTTTTAAAAATCTTTACTCAGGGTTTATATAATGGAGGCTTGTCATGAATAGAAAAGTCATTTCACTATTGTTTGCACTAGCTGCTGTAAGCTGCTTTGTGTTAGCAGGAATTTTTGTGGCTGAGAGAAGTGTTTTAGGTGTGATTTTATCCTTATTAGCATCTGTTGTGGTGATGGGCGTGGGGTTTTCCTTCAAAAAGAAATTTAGGCTTCAGGATGAGAATAGATCCAAGTCTTAAGTATGCATAAAAAAGCCAGGATTGCTATTTCCAGAATCCTGGCTTTTTTAAAAAATACCCGTAACTTCTTAAATTCTTCATAGCTTCAATTAGTCGTTCTATAAGACTCTTTCAGCACAAGTAAGACTCTTATTAGGCTTTTCTGTGTACCTCTACACCACTGTCTTCCTCTAATAGACGGATGATCGCCGAAATATCCTGCTTCCCGTAACCTCGGGCTGTCACTTCAGCAATAATTTCTTCAGCTAGCTTTCCTAAGTCTGCATTAACCTCTAGCTCAGTCGCTAGCTCAGTGGCTAATTTCATATCCTTATGAAGAAGATCCACCATAAAGCGCTGCTTAAAATCTCTATCCTGAATCAAGTCAATCGTTCGATCTATCATAAATGAATGACCAGTACTTGCTTTAATAATTTTGTGTATTAGAGCTGGATTTATCCCGGCTTTCGCTCCCATCACAAACGCTTCAGATAAAGCAGCAGTGTGAATGCCCACCAGCATATTATTAAGAAGCTTGACCACACTTCCAGAGCCCACCTGCCCCACGAATTCAATCGTCTTACCCATCTTTTCTAAGACCGGTAAAGCTTGATCAAACGCAGCTTGCTCCCCACCACACATAATCGTTAGGGTTCCTGCTTCAGCTCCCATTGGTCCACCACTTAAAGGAGCATCTAAAAACGAGCCGCCTTTTTGACGGACAACCTGGTCTTGCTTACGATTAAGTTCAGGTGACACCGTGCTAAAATCAAAGACTAGCTTATTGTTTAAGTCAGCTTGTACGATCCCATTTTCTCCAAAATATACGAGTTCAACAGAATCTAAGCTAGGTAGGCAGGTCATCACCATATCCACTTTTTCAGCTAAATCCTGTGGATGATTAGCTTCTTTAGCGCCCCAAGCAATTGCTTGTTCTATAGGCTGACGGCTCCTTGATACCACCCAGGTTTCATAGCCTGCATGAATAAGGTGCTTAACCATAGGTAAACCCATCGTCCCTAATCCTATATAACCTACTTTCACGATAAAGTCCTCCTATCCAAATTTAATTAGCTAGCGATACTAAACCTTTAAACTATATTTGGGTATATCTGATGAAAGTAAAAAGTTTTCCATAATCTCTTGATGTAGTTTAGGACTTGCTGCAAAAACGGTTGTGCGCTTGGCACTAATAGATAATGGTTGGTTATCAATTGTTGTCACCTTTGCCCCAACCTCTTCTAATATGGCTACTCCACCAGCATAATCCCATGGAGATAAGCGTAAGCTTACAGAGCCATCAAAGCGTCCACAGGCTACATAGGCTAGCTCTAAGGCTGCTGAGCCAACAGAACGTACTGCACGTGCATGCCTAACTAGCGATTGGAATCTTGCATGATCAAAAATTTCATTTGACGTAAGCCATAACGCATTTATCCCTAGAACAGATTCTTCTACTGTTGTTTCCGAAAGCAGGGGAAGTTTCTTACCATTATGATAAGCCCCTTCTCCTTTTTGTGCATAAAAGCATTCATCCTGTATTGGGTCATATATGATCCCAATCATAGGAGTACCTTTGACAAAAATGCCGATGGAGATGGAAAAATCCTTTTTTTGATGGACAAAGTTAGTGGTTCCATCAATCGGGTCTATAATCCATACCGTTTCCTTCTCAGGCTGGAATTCCTGTCCGGAAGCTATCCCCTCTTCCCCTAATATAAAATGTTTTGGGTAAAATTCATTAATTCTTTCAACAAAAAATTGTTCTATCGCTTTGTCTTTCTCTGTTACTAAATCTGCTGCAGATGTTTTATATTCTACAACAATCTGATCTTGAAGAGTTTCTCGTAATTGTCTTCCTGCCTCTAATGTCCATTCCTTAGCATGCTCAAATATCGCTTTAAAAGTTCCACTATTCAAATTATTTCCTCCTCTAAGGCACTCCTATATGCTTCTTTTCTTCTAATGTTACCACACTCTTTCGTGCCTGATAAGAACTACGCACCTAAGGCATAGTATTAGGATGATTTTCTATTTTAGAAAAGCTCTGAGATTATTACAAAGATAAATAAGTTGTCTAGTCCATTAAAATAAAAGTAGCGTCCCTTTCCAACCTTTTAGGGACGCTACCTATTGATCTATTTCATTTTGACAATCGTTCACCTTTGACCTCCGATAGAGTATGCTTCTAGCAACATCATTTCCTTGCTTAATTCCATTAGCCTTTGCTTACATATATCCATTTTTGGTATATCCTCATCAATCATGGCATCATGTAAATTAACTAACTCATAATCAATTTCCATCCGTAACACAGGAATTCTTCTTTCTGCATGATCCCTTTTAAACACTCCAATGACTTGTTCCATGGTTACGTCACTTCCTCTCTACTTTTAATATTCAGAAAATTTATTTGTTAATATATATTATTATGCATGGCTCCTTTTTGCAATAACAATTTTTACTTATTATTATTTTTTGTTATATTTATCTAGTACCCAGAATGATGGCGAACATAAACAAAAGGACAAACCTTCCTCATTAGAAAGGAGAATGAACAATGACATTTACAGGCTTTACTCAGCAGGATTTTGATGTTTTTCATATAGAAGGTTTAGATGAACGTATGGCAGCCTTAATTAAGCTAATTCGCCCTAAGCTTGAAGAACTAGGCACAAGGCTTCAGAAGCCCTTATCTGAGCTTGTAGGAGAGGAAATGTTTCCTCATGTGGCTAAGCATGCGCGGCGAACAGTCAATCCCCCTAACGATACCTGGGTAGCTTGGGCAAATAATAAACGTGGTTATAAGCAGCACCCCCACTTTCAAGTTGGTATGTGGGAGAGTCATCTATTTGTTTGGTTCGCTTTAATTTATGAATGTCCTACAAAACAGGATTTTGCAAAGGTTGCGCTTAAAGAAGCAGCCACTATTTATAAGCAAATCCCTGACAGCTTTGTTTGGTCTATTGATCATATGAGACCAGAGGCGATTCCCCAGTCTGAATTGAAACAGAAGGATGTAAAAGAAATGCTCATAAGATTGCGAGATGTCAAAAAAGCAGAGCTTCTTTGCGGCATTCATATTGATCGCCATGATCCCATTTTAACGGACGGAGCTGCTTTGGAGGATAAGATACTAGATACCTTTGAGCAGTTGAGTGCTCTATATAAATTATCTCTTCGTGTAAGGGTTTAATATTAAAGGTATTCATAAAGTCTAAGCATCGGTAAAAAGAAATAGTTTATTCCTATTATTTGTGCTTGCTTTCTTCCTTGATTTTGATATACTCATTTTTGTTTGTTTTAATTCTATAATACGTTTATATAGAAAGGTGGGGGAGAATTGTCTAAAACACTGAATCATCATGAGACTCCTCTTTTTACAGGTGTGACTAATCACGCCAAAAAGAATCCTATCCAATTTCATATTCCTGGTCATAAAAAAGGGGCAGGGATGAATCCTGATTTCCGGGAATTTATCGGTGAGAATGCCCTTTCCATTGACCTTATTAATATTGGTCCTTTGGATGACTTGCATCATCCAAAAGGAATGATTAAGGAGGCGCAGGAATTAGCTGCCGATGCTTTCGGCGCTGACTATACCTTTTTTAATGTGCAAGGGACAAGCGGAGCCATTATGACCATGATTCTATCTGTTTGTAGCCCTGGTGATAAAATTATCATTCCTAGAAACGTCCATAAATCCATTTCTACCGCTATCATTCTAGCTGGCGCTATTCCAGTATTTATTCATCCTGTGATGGACAAAAGACTAGGGATTGCTCATGGGATTACAACGTCAGCTGTGCGTACAGCCCTTGAACAGAACCCTGATGCGAAAGCTGTGCTTGTGATTAACCCTACTTATTTTGGTGTCGCCGCGAACCTTAAGGAAATTGTTGAAGTTGCGCACTCCTTTTCCGTACCAGTACTGGTTGATGAAGCCCATGGAGTGCATATTCACTTTCATCAAGATCTCCCTATGTCCGCCATGGAGGCTGGTGCAGATATGGCCGCTACTAGTGTGCATAAGCTTGGCGGCTCCATGACTCAAAGCTCGGTACTAAACGTGCGTGGGAAGCTCATCTCCCCTAAACGAATTCAAACGGTTATGAGCATGCTAACAACAACATCGACCTCCTATCTCCTGCTTTCTTCTTTAGATGTAGCAAGAAAACAGCTGGTTTTACATGGGAAAGAAATGGTTTCTACGGCGATTGAGCTTGCCGATTGGGCACGCTCTGAAATCAACTTACTTGCTCCTCTATACTGTATGGGAGATGAAATTGTCGGTCGAGATGAATCTACTTTCGATTTAGACCCTACAAAGCTATTAATCCATGTTAGGGATCTAGGTATGACTGGATTTGAAGTAGAGAATTGGCTACGGGACACTCAGAATATCGAAGTTGAGATGAGTGATTTATATAATATTCTATGCTTAGTCACTCCTGGGGATACGAAGGACAGTGTCAATTCATTAGTTCAGGCATTAAAGCAATTGGTTGAATACGCGGCAAGGCAAGATTCTAGCCATGTTAATGGACCTGAAATTGAACTTCCAAAAATACCACGACTAGCTATGACGCCTAGAGATGCATTTTATGCGGAGACAGAGCTTGTTCCTTTCCACCAATCTCATGGTCGCATTATTGCTGAATTTATTATGGTTTATCCACCAGGAATTCCTGTATTACTTCCTGGTGAGATTATTACCCAGGAAAACCTTGATTACATTCAATATAATTTGGAGGTTGGGCTACCTGTTCAAGGCCCAGAGGATTTTGACTTTAGATATTTACGTGTCATTAAGGTGCACCAAGCTATTACTTAATAGTCAATTCTTCAGTCAAACGAAGCATTTCTATAAGAAAAGCTTCTATTGAAGCCTTTCGAAGAATTCATCTATTCTATCAAAAAAGAGGAGGGATTATGTGTGTCTTACGACAGATGTCCCTCCTCTTTCTGCTTATTTAAAGCATCTAGCTATTGTACATATATTTTATTACCTATTCTTCTTTTTCAATGGCTTACTAAAATGAGTTAGTATGAGCGATTCCTTTTACTTCTTTCACACTGTACTGCTCTTCCCCACTACATTGGTGACAATTAGGACATACTCCATAGAGCGTAGAAACCTTTTCATCCTCGTACTGAGCAATTGTTCTTCCACACGTTTGGCAGATAATTGTACCCAAGGTATCCCTCCTGTTTTTGTAAGCGTTTTAATTATGTTATACTAATAATATAATAGTGTATAACATTTATGTCAATAGGCAGATATAGAGATATACTGTATTATCTCTGTATCTTTTTTTGTCACCGATTTGTCTCCCTTTTTTCTTTCTATTTTAACGTTTAAGAAAGTATAAAATTTGATACCCTATTTTCTTCAAATTTTATACTTTCTGACGGCAAGAAAAGCTTCCTCTAATGATGGACTAGACAACTTCTTCGAGTGGGCTTCAATAGAAGCTTTTCTTATTGTATTCCTATGCTGATAATGCTACGATATTAACAGGAGTTTGGTTAATCAGGAGGGATTGTTTTGGGACAGAGTGCCTATATTAGACTAGTTGACGCTTCTACAACACAAACTGTTCAATTGCAGGATATTAAGGATAAGTTTCATCGCTACATAGATATGACAACAAAAACGGGCAATCAGCTAGATTGGGGATACGCCGAAGCCGCGTTTCCCTATACCTTAGTCGAGAAGCCTGAAGGGAAAGATCACTGGTTTTATTTAAAGGGAAGTAATCCTTTATATAAATATATTGTTGTTGGAGTAGGAACAGACCAAGCAAATCAGGCTGAGGGTGGCGAACAAGCTGAAGAATCTCAGTTCATCCAAGTGGTTCTACCTGATGGGGCAACACATGGTGATAAATCAAAGGCTAATGAATTTTGCAAGTACTTAGCTAAGGAATTTAAGGCTCAGTTGGATTTATTTAATGGCCGCCGGATGTATTATTACCCTCGTAAGCCTTAAGAATTTCAGATGATATTTCTTCAGTTAATCTGAGCTAATAGCTTCATAAAAGCTATGAAAATCGAAGCACTAAGAGCATAAAAATAATCTAAAAAAGCTGGGTGATAGTTACCCAGCTTTTTTAGATATGTTCCGTTCATCCGGCAAGGCAAATTGGATGATTGAATGCTTTTATCTTTAGATAAGCTCAGATTCCTTTTGTGTAAAAATGATCAATAGGCTTAATCTTTTTAAATCAAAGTAAAACCAGTTCGCTTATGTGGAAACTAATTCATATATTAGTGCCTTTAGCTCCTTCTTTGAACAATCATAATCATCATTCAACCATCTTCTTAACACATGAACAATGCCACTACTATAAAAATCAATTAATACTTTGGGATTAGGAAAATTATTGATTCTCTCTGAAATGATCAAGTTATTATTCTGAGCTTCAACTAGTATAAAATCACTTAATAAATTCACAAAGTCAGTAGAAAACTCATCATTTGATAAAATATTCTTTATAAACCGCTTATTTTCGTCTATATAATCTACGACGAAGTTATATATAGCCTCACCATTGCTTTCCTCTCTCATTTGGTTAAAGAGAATAGGTAAGATCTCTCTCATCAAATCATATTTATCGTTATAGTAGCGATAAAATGAACTACGGTGTATTTTACTTTGCATGCATATATCATTTATTGTAATGGATTTAAATGTTTTTTTGTTTAATAACTCTCGAAATGCAATCAATATGAACGATCGGGTTCTTTCCGTTGTCTGATTGCTCAAGACTTTCCCGCCTCCCTCAACATCTGTCTATATTATAGAACTTTTTATGCTAGAGCTAGAATAATGATTTCTTTAATGGTGCATTCTCTTTCTTTATCCCTTGAATGATGCTTGTTATGATTGCACCACCGATTGCTAAGCCTAGTAGTCCAAGGAGATACGGTAGCACCGAATTCCCACCGAATAGACCTATAAAATTCGCTTGATTTGCATAGTATGCTGGTGAAATATGGCTTAGCCATTGCATCACTTTATAATTCGCTTCATAAGGAATAACACCGGCTCCAGCAATAACTTGGATTAATAAGAAAGTTAAATTGAACAACATACCAGGCTGTCCTAATAGCATCGTCGATATCGTAAAAATTTGGATTGCCGCTAATGTCAATAATGACAATGTACCCCAAACGGTTATAAATGACCCTAGTCCATAGTTCTCCAAAGCAAATAAGATACCTAAGCTCGGTAATGAGCCAATTAAGGCAAAAGTTAGTATCGCTAACTGCATAGAACCATATGCTTTCCACTTCCCTATTTGGGGACGCATGCGGTCAAGGGAGCTCACAATAAACATGGAAAAAATCATGGACCCAACATTAGCCGCAATCGTTAATAAAATTGGAGCCATTTGATTATGCATTCCTTGTCTTTGCTCATTAATGATCGTTATGTTAGGCTCAAATTGATTCTTAGCCATGTCAGCCATTCCGATAGCTTGCTCCTCAGGAATATTTAGATGAACTAGCATTTCTTCAATAAAGCTAGTCTCAAATTGATTTGCTAATATCGATGAAATCTCTTGAACAACCGATGACATTGTAGTTGAAACAAGCGATGGGTTTGCTTGGTTAATCGTAAAATTGATCGTAGTTTTTTTATCTTCACTAATCAGATTTTCCGTGAAGTCTTGTGGGATATGGATTAACAGGTAAATATCTCTGTCCTCTAACGAACGCTGTGCTTCTTCTAGACTCCTATTTGTTTCTACGACAAAGGGTAACTCTTCTAGCATCTGCTTTTCAATTTCTGCGCCATAGTTAGTATCCTCATTTACAATTCCTACCCGTAAATTAGATATGTTTTGAGGCATTGCTGAATAGGCAGGAAGGAATATACCCATCATTATGACCTGATACACTAGAACACCCACAAATGCTAAAATTGTTGATTTTTGAGTAAAAAATGCTTTAAGTGAATTCATCATTGAACCTCCTCGTTTTCTCTAATTAAGATAATAGACATTGAGGTCCTACGGAAGATTCAATATGAATACACAGTCTCAAAATAAAACAATATGTTATAAATGTCTTATTTTTAAGTCGGAATTATTTGAGGATTGAAATAAGATAAAGGTAAGTTTTAACACTTACCTTTATTTCTATATTTTCTATTGGTTTCCTCTTATTTCTTCTTACTTATAATATCCCCAGCCTTATGCACTTGTCTCTAGCCTGAGCGTCCCTCTAAAGAAAAACATTAGTATAAAGATTTAGTTGTTGTTTCAATACTCCAACCGTTGTTTTTTAGTTTTTCCATGTACTCAACAGCAGTCATTTTTTCACTCTCTATGACTAAGGGTGTTAATGAAACAAGGCACTCATTTGAAGTGTAATTAATAGTTACTTTAGCTACCTCATATCCATTATGGAATCTTGAATCAAACCCCGGGTCATCAATGATATCGCCAACTACTGGTTTGATTTCAGATTCTATCGTTTTCGTTAGGATATTTGAGTTTTCTTTTGTTGGCTCATGGTGGACGGATGTCACAAAGATGATTAGTTTTATCTTCAAGCTTAATCTCCTCCTAACTCGTTTTACATACATGGTTGTAGGGGGTTATAAAATAATGGTACAACATATTTTTGGATTTAACCATTTTTTCAGAGTTGCTTATTGACTACAGTTTTAATCATTTATAGTGTCCACCAATTTTTGATGCTCGATCTCTGGCCTGACCAGCAGATTTTAAAGAAGATGCTCGCATAATAATACTATTCCCATACTTCTCTTTCATCCTATCTACAGCCCTCTCTAAGGCAAACTCTTCCTCGCGGTTATTGAAGAAGCTCAATTGATACTCTTTATCGCTTTGAAGTTGACTCAAGGTAACCCCTATTCTTCGAATCGGAAGACCATCCCAATGTCGATCAAATAATAAGGTCGCTACACGATATACTTCTTTGGTTAGATTGGTCGGGTCAAGTAGCTTCATCTGTCTATGGAACCCCGTAGGGTTGTCAAAATCAGCTCCAGCACAACCTACTGAAACAACCCATCCCATGTATCCTTTAGCTCTAGAACGCTGACATACTAACTCTGAAATCTCTAACAGGGGCACTAAAATTTGATCACGAGTATCATAATCATAGGGTAGTGTCATCTGGTGTCCGATCGCTTTTTGCTGATCATGAGTGGTGGGGTTGACTGGTGAGTTGTCATGCCCGTTAGCTATGAGCCATAAAACTTCTCCGTTAATGCCCCATTTTGCTTTTAGTCTTGCTAGTGGGAATTGGGCTAACTGTCCTATCGTCCGAATCCCCATCTTCTCTAGATGTCGGCTCATCCGAGAGCCTACCATAAACATTTTATGAATAGGTAAGGGCCAAAGGACCTTCGGTAGCTCATCCTGTTTTAGAAAAAAAATGCCTGAATCATTACGTTTGGCAAAATGATCACAGGCCATTTTAGCAATCGTTTTGGAATTTCCTATTCCTACTCTGGAATAAATGTTCGTTTCTTTCATTATTGTGATCTGAATCTTTTCCGCTATTTCCCAGGGAGCCCCGAAGAGCTGTTGACTCCCAGTAACATCCATAAACTGTTCGTCTATCGAATATGGTTCCACAAGATCTGTAAAACGCATGAAGATGTCTGTAATCGCCGAGGAAACATGAAGATAGTGCTGCATACGCGGGCGAACTACGACAGCCTGTGGGCATTTTTGCTGAGCCTCCCACAATCGTTCAGCATTCTTCACCCCGAACCGTTTAGCCAAAGGGCAGGCCGCTAGGACGACCCCACTTCTCCGCTCGGGATCACCTGAAACGATCACAGGCTTATTTCTCAAATATGGATTGTCAGCCTTTTCTACTGATGCATAGAAAGATTGCATATCAACAAGGAAAATGACTTTATCTTGCATGTTGCAACGACCCCCTCAAAAAAACGAACGTACTTTCGTATCCATATCATTATATGCGAAAGTACGTTCGTTTAATACTAGAAAATATTTACTTATCGTAGCATGATTAGCAAATAGAGAGGTCAAATATGTAAGTTTGATTAATCACTATTTATAAGGATAGGATGAATCCCTATCCTTCCTTGCTTAGTTTTCTAAATAGCGGTATAGTGTGGTTTTGCTAATTCCCGTTTCCGCTTTAATTTGGGCTAAGCTATATTGTTGGCTCTGATACATACTGATTGCACGTTTCACGTTCTCATCTGGCTTACGTGGTCGACCAGGCTTCACTCCTTTTTGCTTTGCTGCATATAAGCCGGTATCCATTGGAACTTTTGATTGGTCTTCCTTCACCTATTTGCGCAAAGCTCCAAAGACAGATTCCTTAGTAATGCTCACTACGGTAGGTGTTGTGGTCTACACACATGACCTTTCTAAAGGGGTATTTGCAGGGGTGATAATGAGTGCCATTTTCTTTATGGCCAAAATTTCTAAGCTGAAGGTTAAAAAGAAACAGCAGAATAGAGGGGATCGATACGAGGTTGTCGGTCAGTTATTTTTTGCTTCTGTAGAAGGGTTTGTTGATTCGTTTAATTTCAATGTTTCTGATTCTCGAATAGTCATTGACTTCTCAACCACATTCATACAAAAACCTAAGCAGAGACCACTGTAAAGGTCAATTACTCAGGTTTATTTCAAGCATATCGTTTATTTCCCTATTGTGGGGTGAAGTACAAGTTCGCTCAAGCCCCTGAATCCATCTAATGTAGAAAAGTACAAAAGGATTGGTCGCCTCACGCCATATGCGGATATGCAAAGGCTCACAAGCAGTTCGAACATGCCATGGTGTGGTCAAGGCTATTCAATTATTGTTAAATCTTTTTTGCTACTTTATTGAATTAATTCATGCTCTACTCCATATGGTTTTATCCAAAATCTAATAATAGGAACTTTATATACTATATTTATCCTATTACCAACTTGAAAAGCATTATACTCCATTCGGTCGTAATCAACTGTCTTAGGGTATTTTTTAGTGTCTAGCTGGATAGTAAAGATGCCAAAATCACTGTTCCCATCATATTTATATTCCTTAGCTATAACAGTTCCTACATCTGATTGAGTAATATCTAAGAATCCTTCAGCGGTTAAAATAATTAGAGCGCCAACTATAGTGAATAGTAAAACTTGCCTAACACTTTTCTTTTTCATGCTCTCATCCAACTCACGATTAGTATAGAACCTGAAACCATTATATCATAATTTCACCTATAAAAGGTTGGTGTATTTCTCACCAACCTTTTTACTTTACTGATATCTGTCTTGATCCCGAAACATCGGGTAACTGAAATTCTGATTATTAGTCCTTTCTATTTGATACGTACCATTACTATTTTTTCTCCATAAATTTGTTACAGAAGAATAGTCTTGAAAACGCATAGTTCCTACAGTTCGAATTCCTGTTATTCTTAACCACTCTTTTGCTCTTGGACATCTATAAATCACTCCTCCATCCTTCAACATACCTGCTTAATTTTTCTTGTAGCTCTGCCTTCACCACTGTCCACATCACGGAGAGCTGGTAATGGTAGCCCCGGCATAGATAGCTTACTGTCACCCCTACTTCATTCTTGCTTTGTTCATATACTCTAAGTCCTCGTGTATATAGACCTTTACGAATGGTTCTTAAATCTACGGTTGCCTGCTGCTGAACGTAGCTTAAGATGTTTACGTAAACGCTCACCATTTTTAAGGAGGCTCCCTGCAATAGATGTGTGTCTCGTTCTAAAATGTCTAGAAGGATAGGAAGAAGAATAAAATTTTTGATGAGCTTTAGATCTTCTTCTGTCTCCAACGGAGCCTTTTTCATAAATATCCTCCTCAAAAGAGAATGTATGTTCTGTTGTGTAATTATTATATGCGAATGTACGTTCTTTATACAATGGTAATTTTATTCAATCCAAACTGATAAACTTTAATAAGCGACTTGGCTCATACTTAGGTCGGATTTGCACCGCCTAGCAATTAATGGTTTGCTAGGCACGCGTAAAATAAAAAACCTGAGTCATAACCCATATTTAGGTCATGCTCAGGTCTATTTCTACTCTTTTTGGAGAAGTGAGAAGGATGTGATCTTTGTCATTGCAGACTCACAGACTTCCTGTTCAATCTAAAACAAATGCTGATAGGGAGTCACATCAATTTGTTTTTCACGTAGCTTCTTTTTCAGGAATTTATGGTCGCGTTTTGGGGTAGCTAAGATATAGCCTCTTATGATATATTCCTCGGTTAATTCTTCAGCTCCCTCTTCAAGCAAAAGCTCTCCAATCTTACCTGCTATCTTTCCTTTAGCCACATCTCTAAATAGCTCTGGAACAGGCTCAACTAGGTCATAAAGCAACTGCTTCTGCTTATCTCCCCAAAGATGGAGGGTTTTCTCAATATAATAATCCTGCCAATCCAGAATTGATTTACCGTCCTCTTTCGGTAAGCGCTTAAGGAACTTCCGAAACATAAAGTAGCCGCCAATTGACAGCAGGATAAATATAAAAACGGTCCACAGAACAATAAACCCCATAAACCAAGGGGACATGCGAATCACCTCAATCGTATTTGGCTATTATATTATCATAAAATAGATGTCTTAGGCGAATAAAGCAGTGATTTTTTTTAAGCTTTTGGATGAGTAAGAACTTTCTGTGTCAGTTTTGTCACATTTTCCTCAATATGGGCTATGAGTCTCTTTTTTTCTTTGACATACAAAAATACATCACCTATAATCAAAGGCAGTCAAGCACAAACTTACTTAATAAAATGAGAGTATAAGTATTACAACAAACAATGTTATTGAAAACAGGTTTTAAGTAAATTCATTGACTAAAAAGGGTGTGAAACATGTATACGTTTTTATTCCATTTACACACTGGTGCCTGGCCAGCTATGATTTTGATTTTCTTCGTTGTTTATTTTTTAATTCGTGCGCAGAAGGAGAAAATAAGCAAAATCCTGTCTATGGTTCTACGACTTGTGTATATCGCTATGCTCGGGTCAGGAGCAGGTATGGTCATAGAGCGATTTATAGAACTAGGATTTACCAGCAGCAATTTCATTTTCCTATTAAAAGGTGTACTAGCCTTTATGCTAATTGGAACAATGGAGGCTATCCATGGAAAAACGAAGCGTGGAGAGCGAGCAACTCCGATTTGGATCGTCTTTACGATCTTACTAATTACCGTACTTGTTTTGGGCTATCTCAAGCTATAAGCCTGTGAGGTTACTTAGCTTTTGGGAAAGAGTAGCCCCTATTACATAGAGGGAGGCTAACAGGTGGAAACAAACTGGATGACATTTGTGATCCCCTCAATCATTGCTATTATGATGGGTGCTATAGCTAGTTTTATACGAATGAAGGTAGCCAAAAAGCCCGTTTCGTTGAAAAAAATAGTCCTGCCCCCCTTGTTTATGTCAACGGGATTCCTCATGTTTCTCTATGCACCGACTAGACCCTCACCTATCTTGATATTAGAGGCTTTAAGTATAGGGACTGTATTTGCGATCGTATTAATTATCACAACGAAGTTTGAAGTACGCGATGGTTTTATTTACGTTCAACGCTCAAAGCTATTTATGTATATTCTAGTTGGACTTTTGTTAATAAGGGTTGGATTACGGATTTTTTTAGGACAAGAGCTGAATCCAGAAGAGCTTTCTGGATTATTTTATCTCATGGCTTATGCGATGATTATTCCTTGGAGAATTAGTATGCTGATCACCTATTTACAGCTACAAAGGAAAATCAAAACATCTGTTGGAGAGGTATAAAAAGCTATATTGAAAAAAGAGCTGTACTACATTCATATTGAACTGCCCCCTGTCAAGTAGACAGTGGAATAAATAAAAGCTTAACACCAATCATAATTATGTGGTTGGTGTTATTTTTAAGCTGCTAAACTT